>SVLF01000078.1 GCA_015068085.1 Oscillospiraceae bacterium | reverse complement strand
GGTATTAAGTGTTTTTTCCTCGCCTGCTCTTCGCGTGGCTATTCCCGATGGATCTGAGAAGTTGTAATCTCCAGCATAAGTTCCGTTTATATATACTGAATATACTGCGCATGAGCGATAAATTCCACCAAAAATATCAAGTGAATAATATCCGCTGCTTCGCGCCTCAAAAGAGAATGCAAATGCAGATTTTGACACATCTCCGCCGGCAGGCCATAATGTAGATCCCGTTCTTATCTGAAGCATATCTCTGCCGTCACAGTCAAACATCCTGTATTGCGTCGGTTTGGCGATATCTGTGAGGACAGTGTATCCCGGAGTGGTATCAGGAAGTGAATAATCAAGCTTTGTCGCGGTCTTTGAAAAGTCAATCACAATCGGGTCTATTTCGTCATAAACCGTAAGCTTATACACAACAGAGCATAATCTTCCGTTTTCGCCCTCTGCCGTTATTGATATTATCGTCTCGCCGGCTCCCTCCGCGGCTACAAGCCCGTTTGTCACCGTCGCGACAGCTTCGTTTGAGCTTTCATATGTAATCTGATATTTTGAAATGTCTCCCGGCTCCCCGTCATTCATAACAGCTTCGAGCTTTATTTCATCAGTATTTCCCGTAACAAGCTCGGTTGCGTAGCTTCCCTTAATTTCATAGAGTGTCGGTGCCGAAGTAATGACAATCTCCTTTTCACCGGTTACAACGCTTCCATCCCAGTCGGTGACGTCTGCGTAAATCGTTGTTGTTCCCTCTGAAATACCGGTAATAACACCATCTTCATCAACCGTTGCAATTTCCTCAGATGCACTTCTGTATACAACAGATTTATCATATGCATATTCCTTATAGTCTGTGCTTCGCGTCAGCGAAAGCGTCGTTTTCGCCGATCTCGTCATCGGAAGCTTTTCCTTGTCAAATTCGAGCTCCACCGAATGAAGTGTCGGCTTTTCAATAATTTCAATCGGAAGCGTTTCCGTATACTCCTCGCCGTCAACCTTGACAACAATCTTTACATCCGCTTTTCCAATGCTTTTTCCGTTTACCGTGAATTTAAATGTATCGGCTTCTACGAATTTCGGGGCAATCGGATTTGATATCTCCGCAACGGAATTGTCAACAGCACCATCAACCTCTGTGTATATCATATACACGCCGTTTGATGCATCGTTTTTACCGTCATTTGCCGGTCCGAAAAGACGGTACGAGCCATCGGACATAAGCACACGCCCGCTGACCTCTTCACTCTCATTTACCGGAAGCATCGCCGACATCGTTGTTTCAATCTTAACCGGACGAAGCTCTTCCTGATATTCCGAGGGATTAAGCGTTACCGTATACGGAACAAAGAATGCCGAGCTTCCGTTAAGCCGTCTTGCACGGAAGGAGATTTCCACATCGCCGTAAGGCAGATAAATCGTGTTAAGAGTTTCGCTTCTTCTGTAAACCTTGCCTTCGGCACCCTCGTTTCCTCCGCTTAATGCCGCGCTGTCGTGGAAAACAAAATCTCCTGCATATTCGCCGTTTACATAAATCGAATAATCGGCAGATTCGTTGAGCATAATGCCTGTCATTTCTATTTTATAATTGCCCGGTGTAAAAATACGCTTGCTTATTGTGAACATACTGTTTGCGAGCTCGGGCCATATCTTGTTTCCTGTCACGAGCTGAACAAGAGTCTTTGATGAGCCATTTGCAAACTTTATTACTCTGTCGGTATAACGCGACTTTGCAGAGGTCATTTTCAGCGGATCAAGCACAAGTGAGAAGCCATCTGTCTGCCAATCCTCAGACGGTGCCGTCTGATCTCCAAACACCATCGTGCTCTTTGTCATCTCAATGGTTATCGGCGAAAGAGCGGGCTGTTCAATCAAGCTAACCGAATGCTGATGCGGGTGAGCTATACCATTGACGGTTGTGGTTATATCAAGCGCAATATCTCCCGTCGCAAGTGTTCTGAGTTTTGCGCTGTATACGCCGTCTTCGTATGTTGCATCAATAATTTCCGCTTTATCTGTTGCCTGCAGACTGACGTCTATTCCGTCACCTGTAAGCTCCGGAACAAAGTTCTTGCCGTCTGACATAACTGCCATAACGGTAAACGGGATATCACGCCCTGCAACCTCTGTGTCATGGAGGCTTATTTCGGTCTTATCATATTCCGGCGGAATATACGGCGTTAGCGTCAGCTTTTCAATGCGGACAGCATACCCGCCTGTGTTGTTTCGCGACATAAACACAAGAGTATACGCTCCACCCTCGGTTATATCAAAGCGTGTGTCCGTTGAAACCGTTCCCGGAATCAGTTCATTACGGCAGTTTACATTCTCAAAGACAGGAGTAGCAGAGGCTGTTGCCGCAGCAATATCTTTTTTTAGTCCCGGAATAAGATATACATCTGCAACCGCTCCGTTTGAATCATTCTGAACGTAGTCAAGCGTCAGTGTGTATTTTCCCTCAGCAGGAAGATACATCTGATACGCGGCATATTTACCTTTTCCAAGATTAAAGAACGAATGATCGCCGCTCCATCCGTTTTGTGTACCGTTTGTACTGCTTGTCCCAATCCACTCAATAATGCGGTTGCTGTTTGCATAGGTAATCCCGGACGGATTTGCAAGACCGCTCCATGCATCCTTATCAAATGATACGGAGATTTCATATGGTTCCGGCATCTCTGTCACTTCAATTTCAAACGAGCTCGGGTATTTATTTCCGTCTACAGTTGCTGTGAAGTTTATATTCACAACGCCTGTTGCTTTTGTTTTCAGCTTTGCGCTGTATATGCCGTCTTTGTAAGTTGCATCAATAATTTCCGCAACATCATCGTTATCTGTTGTTACCGCAAGTCCGTCTCCGGTCTTTTCGGGCACAAAAATCCCATCGGTAGTGTTTATCTGTGCCGTAAAGCCAATTTCCTTGCCAACAAGCTCTGTAGCGTAGAGCGAGTGGGTAACATCCTTATACTCCGCGGTTTTAACAGGAGTGAGGGTGATAGAAACAGGTCTTACAGCTTTTCCGTTTGTGCTATCCTTACCAACCCATATAACAGTATAGTCACCCGTCGTGTTTGCGGTAAAAGAAGTTGTTTTATTCTTACGCTCCTTGTCTGTTGAACTATGAAAATCAATATACGTCAGTACCTCTTCTGCAGATGTAAGTGCTGTTGGAATCGCCTCTACAGTCAAAGCACCGGGAATGATATACATATCCGCTACCGTGCCCGCAGCTCTGCAAATCCAGTCAAAGGTGAGCGTATATTTTCCGCTTGCGGGAATATTAATTTTATATGCCACAAAATTGCCAGAATTAATATTTATACAGGCATAGTTTGCACTCCACGAATATATAGTACCGGTTGTTTGATTTGTCCCTATACATCCAAGTTTGTTACTGCTGTTTGTATATGTAATCCCTGACGGATCGGCAACTCCGCTGTAATCTGCTTTTGCAAATGAATAAATCTGTGTTTCACGCGTATCCACCGCAAACGATACTGCGGGAAGAAGTGATATCAGCATTGTTATCGCTAATAAAGTGCATAATAATCTTTTCATGTGTTTGTCTCCTTTCGCAAGACTCCCTGTTAAATAAGGGAGAATGAACACCGTCCATCCTCCCCCAGTTGTTTGTGCCTACTTTAAATTATAAATGAATTTTGTTCCGTCTGCAAGGATTGCGTAAGCGGAAATATTTGCCGTTGCCACATCAACATCATTAATAATTGTAAACTGATTTGCGTTCTTATTTGACATTGCATAGTCCTTATCAAGCGTTATCCCTCGCTCTACAGCGTTGTCAAAGCCGATAAACTCTGCCATTACTACACTGTCACCGTTTTCGATTGCAAACGAGCTGATAAGAATCTTACGTGCTATGCCTGTAAAGGTTGCCTCTGCATCTCCAAACGCCGGAGTTACAACGCAATCTTCCCATGCATAGAAGGTGTAATTCATTTCCGTTGAAACAAGCTCTGCCGTTTCTTTTCCACCAACTGTTTTCTTCCATCCGAGGAAGTACTTACCTTCAGGCGCCTCAACCGTCGGACATGTGATTTTCGTTCCGTAATCATAGCTTTTTTCAACACCATTTACGGTTATCTTATAACTCTTAACACCTTCGCCGTAAACAGCTTCCTTGATTCCGTTGCCGTTATCCTTCCAACCTGTTGCATAACCATAGCCGAGCATATACGGCTTTGTGTTATCATCTGCACCGACAAGAAGCTGACCGTTCGCGTTAAAGTATTCTTTGTTTTCCGTATCGCTATCATCTGCATATACAGCGATGAGATAGTTTGCATCTCCCTTTTCCGGAGAGTAAGTGAAATTGGTTTCAAGCGAAACTATTCTTTTATTTCCTGTTTCAAGGCCTCTTGCCCAGTAGCGGAAGGTATATTCGTCAATGTCCTCAGGAGTTTCAATTGACCATGTTCCGTTTCCATTGTTTGTTGCACAAGTTTCTGTCTGTGAAAGTGTTGCATCCTTTGCATATGCCGCAACTACAACAGAGGGGTCAATATTTACATTTTCCACCGTTTTAAACGTATCTTTACCAAATGCTTCTGTATATTCGGGAGTGTTTACTGCTACTATTTCTTCATCAAGCACATATCCATCTGCGCGGAGTGCTTGAATCTTTGTTGTACCGGGAGCAACAGCGGTAATCTTCTCACCAGAAAGCGTTGCAACATTGGTATTCGTGCTTATGTATGTAACGCCTGTTAAATCTGTTGTAACATCGCCGTTTGAAAGATATGCATTACCCTTAGCAAGAGTTGTTGTTCCATTAACCTCAAGTGTTGTTTCATTAAGGGAAATGTCCGCATAGATGAGCGGAGTTTCGGTGCCGTTACCATCGAGGGTAAGCTTCGCAGGGCGAAATGCTCCCTTTTCTTTTTCGGCAGCAAATACCAAAAGATATTCCCCCGCAACTGAAGCATTGAATATCTCTGTTTTGCTAGACTTTAATATGTCATCATCAGAGTTGTTAACAGACAGTAACGGTTTATAATGGGCTGATGCTATCACTTCAGAAACATCAGAATTTAATGGTAAAATATACACATCTGTAGAAACAGAATTGAAATGTTGCAACGATACTTTATATAAACCCGCTTCCGGAATTTTCATCTTCATTACGTGATACTGTTCTAATGCAGCAGTATTGAAAAGCGCGTAACCTTTAGACCAACTGGTAGGATTTGAATTAGTACTTGTAGAATCATAATAGTAAAGCTTTCCCTTGCTGTTATGATATTTGATTTCTGCAGCTTTCCCTAATTCACTATAATCTTCTTTAACAAACGAATACTCAATCTTGACACCGGAAAGTCTGCTATCGTTAACTGTAACTTTTGCATCACCAAGAGAATATTCTCCATCCATTGCGTGGATATTTGCAGTTCCGGCACCAACAGCTTTAACCACACCATTTTCAATAACTGCGACACTTTCATCAGAGCTTTTGTATGTAATCTTTGCAATGTCTGCCTCTGTTGCCGAATTTCCGTTTGACATATAAACATTTGAAAGATTTATTTCGGTTTCTTCGGAAACACCTGCATCAAGTTCTGTTTTGCTGAGAGCAACGTCTGCATAGATAAGGGTAGACAGATTTCCTTTTCCCTGAGAGAGTGTGAGAGCATTCAATCTTACTGGAGTACCTGAACCACCAGTTTTTTTGAAAATTAAATAGTATTCTCCTGCGACTTTTGCTAACAAGTCTCCTTCCGCCTCATCAGGATAATTTTTTCCGGTTTCACTATTAAAATCAATACCGCTAAAAACAGGATCAGCGCTTACGCTTGATACGTCAGGAACATCTGCACATGGTAGTATATATATATCAGCGATAGACGAGGCGCTCTTTGATCGATAATAGTCAAATGTGACAGTGTAATTTCCGGGCTTAGGTATTCTTATTTTATAGGCCATATATGGATTATTTGATGCCTTTAAATTTAAATATGACGTATTCTTATTATCCCCCCAATACACTATTGTCCCCGTACCGTTGGTAGAGTCATAACTCATTCTACCTCCGCTATTTGAGTATGTAAGTGCTGTTAAACCGATAACATTCGCATCATAATCTGCCTTTAAAAACGAATACTCAATAGTTATTCCGTCAGTCTCCGCTTCCCCATTTGCGGATACTGCGGGAATTAATGTGAGGGTCATTGCCAATGCGAGAATAATAGATAAAAATCTTTTCATTGTTTTTGCCTCCTGTTTTTTACATTTTTTATTTTATATATAAAGCACAGATGTGCGTATATATACTTTTTTGAGATCCTTCAGCAAAGCCTCAGGATGACACGGGTGGTTGGGTTTTAGGATATACGGGTTATCAAACACCGAGATGACGGGGTGTGTCTTAGAATGAGGCGGAGTAAGCTTTGTGATTACACTCATAAACATTTAGCGTGTCTGGTATTGTGTAAGAACACAATACCAAAGGGGTACCCCTTTGCAAAATTACACATTGCTTGTTTTCTTATTCCTTACCACACCGACAACGGCAGAACCGAGCGTGAATATTTCGTTTGCAATTCCAAGGTATGAACCGCAGAAAATATCATACGTAAGCATCGAAGCGGAAATAGGAAACGCAAGACTTCGCGTAAGCGCAGGTTTGTTTTTCCAGAAGCTGAAGACCGAGAGAACCGATCCAAATGCCGGCAGAAGCGAAAATACGCTTTTCCACGTAAATGCCGCAGAAATAATGCTGAGTGCAAGGAAAAGCAAAAGCCAGCCTTTGCCTTGTGCCCATTTTTTGTTCTGATTTAAAAACACCGCTTCGCGAATTATACCTATTGCAGCGATTGCCGCACCGGAAACTGCATTAAGGCAAAGATAATGAAACATCCACAAAATATCAGAAACCAATTTATAAAAAAGAAGGTTTTTTCCATTTTTTTGTTGATATATTATTACGTTTGCAACAACGCCAAGCGCTCCGAAAATCATCGCAGACAAGCTTTCACTTCCCTTCTCAATCTTTTCAAAATGAAAACTCTGCAAATTTTTTTCATTTTACACTATTGATTTTATCAAAAATTGTGATATAATCAATAGCAAAAGCAAAGCTATTTTTTCAAAAAACAAAGATTTGCAAAAGTGGGTGCATTATATGAATTTCGACTTCACGCCGTATGTTCGCTACATAGCCAAAACATCATATTTTATCTCAAACAAATATCTTATCGCGTGCGATTGCAGGTTTTTATATGTCATTTCCGGGCGCGGAAGCTTTAAAACAACAGGAGTTGCCTACGAGCTTACCCCGGGCACACTGATATATTATCCATATGGTGTAGCATATAAAATACAATCAGAACAGGAACATCCACTGCACTTTTATACTGTAAACTTCGACTTCAACGAAGACTTCAGTTCGCTTCCGTTAATGGTTCCGGAAGCTGTCAGAAATCATAATCCCGAGAAAGAAATACGTAGCATAAGAGAAAATTTACGTTCAGAATTTTCTAACGTCATTTGCATCAAGGACGCGGTTCACGCCGAAACAAATTTAAGAAGAATACATAGCGAAGGTCTTGAAAAATCAGCCGGATATCAGCAAATTCAAAGTGCGTATCTCAAAATTCTTTTAGTTTATGTATTCAGGCAAAACAGTAAAACAGAAAAAAGCACTCTTTGCAAGGAAATAAAGGAGCTTATTTTTCGTCATCCGGAGCTAAATAACATTGAAGTTGCGCAGAAACTGAATTATCATCCGTTTTATCTTAATGATGTTTTTAAAAAAAGCGAAGGAATAACACTTCACCGCTTTATCATTCAAAGCAGACTCACAAAAGCTCATGAGCTTTTGACGACAACGGATCTTCCGTTGGAAGCTATTTCTGATGTATGTGGTTTTTCGTCACAATCCCATTTTTCTACCTGTTTCAAAAAAGAATACAACGTTTCCCCCGCAAATATACGAAAACAGACATAAAGAACAATAACCTATCCGCAGTATGGATAGGTTATTGTTCTTTATATGATAATGCAAATAAGACCTGAGCAGGTTTCGTTTGTTATCCGTTCAACCGCTTCCTTAAGCTTCATTCTCGCATCGTGAGGCATTTTTGAAAGCTTATTATGAAGACCTTCGTTTACGAGGTCATGGAGAGATTTACCAAAAATATTGGATTCCCATATCTTTTCAGGGGTATCCTCGAATTCACGCAGCATACAAACAACCAGTTCCTCTGACTGTTTTTCACTTCCGACAATCGGAGCAACCTCTGTTGTTATATCAGCTCTCAGCATATGAATGGACGGAGCGCTGGCACGCAGGCGCACGCCGTATTGACCGCCTTGTTTGACTATCTCCGGCTGCTCGAGCGTAAGTTCATCAATCTCAGGCATAACAATTCCATATCCGGTTTCTCTAACTTGTGCCAATGCATCTGAAACACGCATATACTCGTCATTTATTTCAGAAAGCCCGGAAAGCAACGGCAAAAGGTCTCCGTCATCTTTGATTTCAAACCCCGTCTGCTTGCTTAAAATTTCATAAAACAAACCTCGCGGCAACTCACATTTTGCTTCCGCAACGCCCGTTCCTAAATTAATTGACGTAACAAAAGCATCAGTTACAAGGGTACATTCCCTCAACACATCCACACAGCTGTTTATATCACGGATTTTATTCATATTCTTAGTTCCGCAAAGCACGCAGTTATACAACTCATTTTTTATTTCATGACCGTAAGGAAGCGTATCAAACCACGGCGGCATAAATAAATTCAGCTCGGAAACAGGAAATTCATACAGTACCCCTTTGATTATATCGCGTATTTCAGGCTCGTTGGCATTCATGCAATTCATCGCAATACAAGTAACATTATATCTTTCAGTAATATCGGCGCACACAGCTCTCGCTGCATCGCCACTCGGGTTAGTTGAGTTTACAAGCACAATAAAAGGCTTGCCTATTTCAATTAATTCTTCTATAACTCGTCTTTCGGCATCAATATAGTCACTGCGCTCTATTTCTCCTATACTTCCATCGGTCGTGATTACAAGTCCTATTGTAGAATGCTCGGCTATAACTTTTCTCGTTCCGATTTCTGCCGCCTCGGTCATTGGTATTTCGCGGTCCGACCAAGGCGTCATAACCATTCGCGGAGACTCGCCTTCCATAACACCGATAGCGCCCTCTACCAGATATCCGACACAATCTATCATGCGTACATTAAATGCGGAATTGCCGTCAAGTGAGATACTTACAGCCTCTTCCGGAACAAATTTAGGTTCCGCCGTCATAATCGTTCTGCCGGAGCCGCTTTGCGGTAATTCATCCCGCGCACGTTCCTTGCTGTAAACATTATCTATATTTGGAATCACGAGCGTTTCCATAAACCTCTTTATGAAGGTTGATTTACCGGTTCGCACCGGACCGACAACACCTATGTAGATATCTCCTTGCGTCCTTTGTGATATATCCTGATATATATTTTCCACAAGACATTCCTCCCATTTTCATTAAGCTATAATAACTATATGGGAGAAAGCGTGACAATATGCCAAAAGAGACCTGAAAACCAGGTCTCTTTCCGGAATTATTTTACTCTGTTGTATGCAGATTCGTAAGCAGCAAGAACTTCTGCTACACCCATTTCTTCAAGAGTTGCTTTGAACTCATCAAACTTTGAAAGCGGCTCGTGACCGAGCATAAATTTTATAAACATTTCATCTGTATATGTCAGCAATGCGGTTCTGTACATATCCATAACTGCCTGTTCATCGTCGTTAAAATCAAGCCATTCAGTAACCGGATAATACGGAAGCGCATATCCTTTTACTATGTCCTCGCTTTCAAGAGTTGCTTCAGACTGCATTGCCTCCGCGGCAAGAGGATCAAGACGGCAGAATGTTCCGTAAAGCTGGAAACCATACATAGTGTTCGGCATAGTTCCGTTCTCATCTGTTATAAACTTTTTCTTACCGTCTACAACCTCGTAAGTTTCGCCTTCCTTCCCCCATGAAACAAGCTCCATAGCCTCATCGGTGTACATCCAGTCAAGAAACTTTGCAGCGTTTGCTATTCCTTCTGCTCTGCCGGAGTCAGGAATAGATAAGCCTATCATTTCGATATCTCCGCGTTCAATCATATGAACACCCTTTTCAGAATTTGCAACAGGCGGAACAAAAGCCTGAATCTTAAACTCAGGGTTATTTCCATGCGCAAGCTGGTTGTAATTATCTATTCGAAGTTGGAGATGTGGGATGATGAATGTCTTTCCGGTAAGAACAAGCTCATCAAAAGTATTGCTGTTCATTGAATCACAGTCTGCCGGCATAAGTTTTTCTTCTATCATCTTCTTGTAGAATGTAAGCATTTCAACAGCTGTATCCTGCATTGCGCCCCAATACCATTTTCCATCGTCATGGTCATAGTAAGCGGTATATTCCCACCATTTATCAAATGACGAACCGGGAAGTTTAAACAAATACGGTTTACTGCGAGTAGAGAACGGATAAGAATCAGGATATAGCTCTTTTAATTTTTTTGATACTTCATAAATCTCATCAAATGTTTCAGGCGCCTTCAAATTATGTTTTTTGAATATATCCTCACGGTAAAGCCATGCACGCATACGTGTTTTGCCTTCGCGGCCTGTTCCGGGAGTGTAATATATTTTTCCGTCTGCACGCTTTCTCGGTGCCACTGCAACTGCATATTCTTCTTCCGAGAGGGAGTTTTTCCATGCATTGTAATTCGGCATATAAGCCTCTAAATCTTCAAAAGCGACAAGCCCGTCTTTTGCATATTTAGCATGTGCAGCAAGTGTTCCAAATGCGATCAAATCCGGAAGTTCATCTCGAGCCGCAAACATAAGCGGGAATTTTGTGTTTGCATCGGATGCCGGAATCGGAGTGATATTAAGAGTCGCTCCTGATCCCTCCTGCATATACTCCCAGATTTTCCAATCCTCACGGACAGGCCAAGTTGCTGATGATGTAACAAGGAACTCAATTACATCGTCTTTTGTAAGAGGTTCGTTTGCGCCTTCACCGGAAAGCACAGTTTTGCCGCCTTTACCACCGCACGCACAAAGCGCAAGAGTCATAACCAAGGCAAGAAGCAAAGCACTAATACGTTTTTTCATAATCTTCAATCTCCTTTTAAATATTTACATTAACATAATAAATTCCGTCTTTTCCGTTTGTATCAAGCTTTATGGAATTATCCTCAAAGCAAATGCGGCAATTCTTATTTTCTTTGCAATTTACGCAGATATCAAACGGAAGTTTGTTGAGCCACAAAAGAGGAAGTGCATCATCATAGCCGTAACTGCTGCCGTTATTCCTTATGTTAGTGACCAAAACGATGCCGTCAGAGGTAGTAATGTCCGCCGTCATTCTATCCGATCCCAAAATGTTTTCAAAACTTGCTTTCCCATCTTTAACATTTACCGCAAACTGGATATCTGTTCTTGTGTATGGAAGACAAGGACGCGCTAATTGAAATCCCTGAACGCCACGGTCTGTTAACCAACAGTAATCGGAATATTTCCTTAAAATTGCCACATGAACTTGCACGTCATTCTGTCTTGCATACTCTATTGCATCAATAGAAGCTTCCCAGAATTCTTTCGTTTTTTCATGATCGCAGAAAAACAGGTTTACAATCCCGTGTTTGAACGGAATAACCCCGTCAACCATTTCCTTTGTGAGAACAACGCCCTTTTCAAAAACATTGGACAGCGGAATTTCATCGGTATATTTGCTTGCTTCTTGAAGAGTTTCCAACGTGAACGAATTGATTACACAATGGTTTTCCATATTATATTTTCTGACGATTCTGAATGTTTCAGCCACGAGTTCTTTTATCTTGTTGTCACGGAGTGTTATATAGACAATCTTGCCGTATTCTTTACAGATACGCACAAAAGTTTCAAAATCGCACACCTTTGCATAATGTCCCATTGTCTCGTATTCCGCGCTGTATTCAAGCCCCATTACATAATCATAGGTAAGATCAAGAAACGGCAGACAGTTGTCTTTATCAAACTTACCGATGCGTCCGTTTTCATCAAGTGTAATCCCTGCATCGTGGCACATCGCAAGCTTATTATCTTTTGTGATTCGCACATCACCTTTAATTGAGTTGAAACCAAGATGCGAGGCAAGTTGATAGTGTTCTGCTGTATTAATGGGTGCAAGACCTATCTGGGAATATGCTGTTTTCATAATCTCTGCATTAAAATCAAATTTCATGTTTTTTCTCCATTTCTTTTATTGCACATAATCAAGTATACGCTTTATCAACACTGCCACTTCAGCTCTTGTTGTGTAGTCAAGCGGTGCAATGTTTTCGTTCTTTCCATTGACAAGACCTGCACCGATTAGTGCAGAAACAGCTTCTTTTGCATAATCTGCAACGGCTGCGTAGTCGGGATATTGCGAGAGGAAAATCCCTCCACCGTCAGAATCCTCCCACCGCCGTTCGGCGGTCCCCCCTCCTTTAGGCAAGGAGGGCATTTTTTCGAGGGCTGTTGTCAGTGTGCGGTAGACGATTACCATCATATCCTGGCGGGTTATTTTGCTTCTGGGAGCAAACTTATTATCACCTATGCCTCCGACAATGCCGGTATTGCGCGCTATTGCAAGCTCGTGTGCGAAGTAGTCAGATGCCGAGACATCTGCAAAATTCTCGGTGTTATCAGAAGTGAGCTTGAATGCACGTACAAGCAGCAGTGCAAAGTCTGCACGGGTAATGTTGTTTGCCGGGGAGAACGTACTTGCGGTCGTGCCCTTAATTATTCCATCTGCCGCAAGCACGTTTATCGCATCAGCCGCCCAAGAGTGATTAGAAAGGTCTGTGAAACGGATATCATCCGTTTCACCCGACGCGTCGGGTGCGGTTTCTCCATCGTCGGTTTTGTCCTCATCTTGCAGGATGTCGGATATGTCATCACCTACAGGGGCATCAGTACCCGTATCGGGTGCGGGTGCGGCACCACCTCCACCGCCGCCACCGCCGGCAGGCGTGTCTGTCACTTCAGTTGAAGGTTTATTTTCTGTCTGAGCGTTGTTTCCGGTTGTTTTACCGTAAACTGTAACCGTAAAGTGAGCTGTTGTTTCGCGTCCGTCACTGTCACGTGCAGTTATTGCAAAGTGGTTTTCTCCGATCTGTGAGTTATCCGGTCTCCACGTAACTTTTCCCGACACCGAGTCAACGCTTGCACCGCGCGGAAGCGTTGTTCCTATATACGTTATCTTCGGTGGATTATTCTCAATCGGA
>SVLF01000077.1 GCA_015068085.1 Oscillospiraceae bacterium | reverse complement strand
GGCGGCTGATGCAATAAACAGCCTTGCCGACAGCGGAGTTATTACGGGTACAAGTGAGAATACCTTCTCGCCTGCAAACAACATCACCCGTGCAGACTTTGCACTGTTGCTTGTACGTGCGTTTGCGCTGGAATCTGACAACACGGAGAACTTTGCAGACGTATCTGCATCGGATTACTTCGCATCCGAGCTTGCGATAGCACGCAACACAGGAATCGTAAACGGTATCGGTGATAACAAATTCGCACCGCGCAACACCATCACCCGCCAGGATATGATGGTAATCGTCTACCGCGCGCTACAGAGCCGAAGCCTTCTCCTTGAGGAGAAGGGGGACCGCCGAATGGCGGTGGATGAGGTGTTATTGCAATACCCGGACATTGACACCGTTGCCCCTTACGCAAAGGAAGCCGTCACCGCCCTCATCACCGCAAGGCTTGTCAATGGTAAAAACGGTCTCGTCGCACCTCTTGAATACACAACACGCGCAGAGGTTGCCGTGCTTATCAAACGCATTCTTGATTATATAAAGGAATGAGCAATTATGAAACTTTCTCTTTCACAGATTAAAGAAATAACTTTGGGGGCTGAAAGGATTTTTGAAAAAAACGGAGCTGTTTGCTTTTCTCGTTTCACTGAGCGTGAAGAAGCTATTTACTCCGCGGAAGAGGGAAAACGTCTCCGCGCTGTTTCAACTCCCGGAATAAGCCTTGAGTTAAAAACAGATGCAACCGGCTTGAATCTTGGGGTGGCAGTCAGGGAAAAAGCGCGTCCGTATTTTTCTGTTGAGGTTTTCTCAGATGGTGCTTATATCGGAGAAATAAAAAATTATCCGGATGATCTTCCGAACGGCAGATATCCTGCAGATGATTTTCCGGGCGGAGAGTTTGAAAAAAGCTTTCCGCTCGGTAGCGGAGAAAAACGCATCAGAATAGTTTTCCCCGGAACCGTAAAGCTTGAAATAAGCTCTGTTGAACTTGAGGGCGCAAGCTATATCACACCGGTTCACTATGATAAAAAAATCCTTATTTACGGAGATTCAATCACTCAGGGCTTTGATGCGCTGTCCCCGTCGAAAGTATACGCTGTGCGGCTATGCGAGTATCTCGGTGCCGAGGGAATAAACAAAGCTGTTGGCGGCGCGGTATATAATCCTGCGCTTCCCGCGGCGGAAACTTATGACGGCATTGACTGCGTCATCGGCGCATACGGTATAAACAACTGGCTTATGAATCAAAGGGCGGAAGAGTTGGTTGATAACTGCCGCCTTTTCTGGGAAGAAATTTGCCGTAAGTACCCGTCTGCAAAGAAAATCCTGATAACGCCGATATGGATAAGAATATGGGAAGATGAAAAGGCGATGGGAAATGCATCGGAGCTTCATAAGCTTATAGAGAAGGCTGTTTCGGGGCTTCCGGACATAACAATAATAAACGGTTGGGAGCTTGTGCCTTTTGATAAAAATCTCTACGGCGATGTGACAACCCACCCGAACAACCTCGGTTTTGATAGCTATTTTGAAAACCTCATATTAAAGCTTGGTTTTAATGAAATATAAAACTGAATAAAGAACTCGGATAACAGCAGTGGGATGGCGGAAATATTGTCAGTTTGACAAAATTTCACCAAAAACCATTGCTGTTTTGTTACAAATGTGTTATAATTATTATGCTACATACTATACTTACAATAGGGTAAGTATAACTTTTCATCACAAGGTGTACGCTAAATAGGCAAAAGCGTACACTTCGGTAAAACAACTTTGTGATGAAGTATGTAAGTATAAGTGTGTAGCAGCCTTATGCCGGAGTTTGTGCGTTTTTCGGTGTGTAACTCGGTATAGGGTTACACACTTTTTTGTTTTTACATAAAACTTTTTAACTGGAAAAATTATCTAAAAAACGGAGGGACAGATATGAAAGAGAAAATATTAAGCACTGCAGTTGTTATTCTTGCGGCTTCAACCATTGCCGGATTTGTAAGAATAAATTCGTTGGAAACGGATATACAGCTGCTGCGCCATGACCGACAAAATGATTTACATAGCTTGCAACAGCGCATATCCAATATCCATAATGACGTGGACGAACAGATGAAAAAACAGGCAAGCTTGTTTTCTGATATATCGCACTCGCTCGGCAAGGCAGATATGACGAATAAAAGCGCAGAATTAAGCATTTCCGTCGTGCCGAAAACCGTGGTTGACGGAATGAATGTCAAAATATTGCTGGGAGACAAGAGCGTTGAAATGAAGCGGCAGGAAAACGGGCATTTTTCAGCTGTTCTTTCAGTTGGACTGTTTGAAGAATATGATACCGCACCGCTTATCGCGATACGCGCCGGAAACGAAACCAAGACAGAGTACCTTGAAAGTGTTGCAGTAGCTTATTTATGGCCGAATTACCTGCCGAGCATGGAAAGGGCAGAAATATGGAATGATTCGGTGACTTTTAATGAAGAAAGTGAGCCGGAAAAAAGCACACTTACCTTAAACGGACATATGGAAATATCTTACTGCAGGTCAAAGCTTTCTCCCGAAATAGATTTTGAAAAATTATATCTGGTGGCAGAAACGGAAAACGGCGAAATTGCGCGAAAAGCCATAACCGCGGACGCAGCTGAAAATCGTAATGACGGAGCAGTTGGCGCAAAGGAAGTTCTTCGGGAAATCGTTGCAGAACGCACACAGCAGACAGAAGCAAGCACAGTTCTTTCTTCACCGTTCCGTGAAATATACGAAATAGGGGAAAGTGAAGAACTGTCGCTGTATGTTGTTGCGGAGGATTCGCTCGGCTATGTACATAAGGTTTGCGCTTTTAAGTGGCAACGTCCGGATGAGAACGGAAATGCCCGCGAACCGAAACGTGTGCCTGAATTGGCGGGGGTATATAACCGCGGTGAAATGATATATGACAAAGACGGAAAGGTTCTGTTCGGTAAAGAAATATAAAGGTGAGGTGCAACCTATGAAAGAAAACAGATTATATACACTTTTACAATCGCATAGAAAAACAGGAATAGCTATATTTTGGATAGTCGCTGTATTCTTTGGGTGCTTCTGCTTTCCTCTTGTCAACTTTACGAAAACTTTAAGCGATATGCAAAAGCATATCAGTATATGGAACATTTTTATTAGTTTGTTTGCTTATGTAGAGGTAGGTTTGCTGTCGGGTTACTTATTTGAAAAGAAGAAGATAGGTGTTGTAGTGCTAATAAACATAGCTCACATCGTAGCCGGAATGATATGCAGATATTTTCTTGAATTTGGTGAGGTGTCGAATACCTATAACTTTACACTCCCCAATATAGTATTTCATATTATAATAATTTCGTGTGTTTGCCTTTGCAGTTACCTGCACACAAAGAAGCAAATCGCTGAAAGCGAATGACAAGGAGGAAACCTAATGCAATTTACATTTAAAACCTTATATAATCAAAAATCATTGTCTGTTATGGCAAAGTGCATAAGAAAAACCGTGAGAAAAAAGAGAAGCAAGAGAAGCCATATTTTCGGTTGGATTGTTTTTGTGTCAGCACTTCTTCTTTCCTTTTCTTCCGGCGATGAGGGGGTTGTTATTGATTTCCGAAAAATCATAACTTGGACAGCTGCTCTTGCTATTCTTATCGCCCTTATCTTTGAAAATCAGATAAACGGATATTTTGCAAGAAAACGCTTGCTTAAAGGAACTGAAAAAGCTGTGTCAACATTTGATACGGAAAATACGGACAGCTTTATGTCGGAAACGGCTGTCGGTAAATCAGAGTTTTCTTATGACAGAATTGGTTTGATAGCAGAAACAGACGGATATTTTGTATTTGTGTTTAGTCAAAGCCACGCACAAATCTATGATAAAAACAATCTGTCGGGCGGAACTGCTGATGAGTTCAGAAAATTCATAAGCGAGGTTACAAACAAAGAGATTATTACAGTAAAGTAAGGAGGTCCCACTGTGGAAACAAAATGGAATGAAAAATCTGCTGCTGATAAAATAATGTTAATATTAAGGGTTGTTATATCCGTTGCAGTTTTAGTTGGTGCAGCGCTGCAGCTCACAGGTGTATGGGATAAGGCACTTAATGTGGCTATTCCTCTTTTGAGCATTCTGATTCTGATACAGTCTATACAGGAGCAACGAGAACAGAAAAAGGCTTCAGCAATTATTGGTTATGTTTGCTTTGCAGCTATGGTTGTTATGATTATAGGTGCAATGCTATAGGTTAAGTGCAACTTTTCCGGCGGTAAAATTGTATTATAAGAAAAAGCAACTTTTGGAACGTTTTTTCGTCCGGATAATATAAAGGTGGTGACGGTATGTATCGCTTATCAAAGAGAACAATAGGAAATGGCTTTTTAGTTCTTATATGGATAATCTGTGCTTTTATAGATGTTCATAACGGAGGAAATTATGGCAGCATCATCTATAAGCTTTTTGCAGCGGCAGTTTTTCTTGGACTTGCGATATATTCGCTTCTGATTGATTTCGGTAAAGTAAAACCGATAGAGAAGAAAAGAGAAAAATGGTATGCTATCATATGTACAATCGTGATGATTGCTGTTGCGTTTGTGATTTTAGGAAACTATGATGTAGATACATATACACATAATGTAAAATCGAAAAAAATTCCGGAAAGCTTTAACGGTTTCCGTATAGCGCAGGTGTCGGATTTGCACAATGCTGAGTTTGATAAATATAACAGCACCGTACTTGCACCTGTATTTTATTCCAACCCCGACATTATTGTGATTACAGGCGATATGATTGATTCAAGAAAAACAGACGCGGATGTTGCAATTTCATTTGTACAAAAAGCGGTGAATATTGCTCCTGTCTATTATATAAACGGAAATCACGAATCAAGAGTACCGCAAGAATACGAAAAACTGAAAAAAGGACTTCTTGAAGCAGGTGTTACTATACTCGAAGATTCATCAGCGGATATTACAATCGGTGATGAAACAATAACACTCGTTGGAATAAACGATCCGACTTTTGGTATGAAGCTTGTAGATGATGCCATGGAACAAAACGTAGCACACCGGCTTTTACATGCTCTTCCGGAAAATGACAACTATAAAATATTGCTTGCGCATCGTCCGGAATATTTCGATGTGTATGCAGGTAATGTCGATTTGGTTCTTTCCGGACATGCGCACGGAGGGCAGTTTATCATTCCGTTTGTCGGAGGTTTGATTGCACCGGGGCAAGGTTTTCTTCCGGAATATTATGAAGGCTCATATATAAAGAATAATGCGGAAATGATAGTGAGCCGCGGAATAGGGAACAGTATTTTCCCATTCAGAATAAACAATAAACCGGAGATAGTTGTTGCAGAGCTTACGAAAATTGCAGAGTAATACGGAGGAGAAGAAAATGAAAAAACGAATTGCAGCAGCGATGCTTGCCTGTTGCCTTATACTACTTTCAGCATGTGCAGAAAGACAGACAAAGCTGAGTGATAAGAGCTTTGACGAGGAAATTCGTGCAAAGGCACAGCTCGGTGAGCAGTATGAAAAACGATCGGTAAGGATGTTTAACGTTGAAGGCGACTTGTATTACGATACAGGTCTTGTCAGTGACATAACTCCGCGTTGCGGAACACTTGACGGAGAGCTTGAAAAAACAGTCGGCGAGAACGAAATTCCGCAGAAATCCGGTGAAGCAAACTTTGAAGCTGATGGATATCAGAACGCAACAGGTATAACTAAAGAGGTAAACATCAACGGCGAATGGGTAATCTTCAAAAAGTATAATACATACGGAAAAAGCCTTGAAGGGCTGAAATATTGCCATTATATAAAAGGGCGTCTCAATAACGCCGTAGCTGACAGTGAAATAATAGTTCTGAGCGAGAAAAAGGAAATTACGTTCAATGACGTGTATTCTCCGCTGTTAAGCTCGAGATACCCGATGGATACCAGTGAAGGATATATACTTCACAACAGAAAAGGTAACGATAAATGGGGAATTACGCTTTCCGGAGATAATATTACAAGAACCGGAATGACGCTGACGGTTGAACAGTTCGGCGGAAATCCTGCGGGAGAGCTACAGATTGGCGAGTGGTTCAAGATTGAGAAAAGAGACAACGATAAATGGAAAGAAGCGGAGATAAACCCGCTGATAGATTATGCATGGCATACCATCGCATACGGAATTCGTGATAATGACATCACAGAACTTTCGGTTGACTGGGAATGGTTGTATGGCAAATTATCTCCGGGATTTTACCGCATAAGCAAGGAAATTATGGATTTCAGAGGAACGGGAAATTACGACAAAGAAATATATCAGTTTTATTTCACTATTGACTGAAGGAGCAGAGGATGATAAAGAGCATAGAGCTGGCAGGGAAAAGTATCCGGTATGATTTTCAATGTAAAAAGGTGAAAAATATAAATCTCAGGATTAAGCCGGATGGGAGTATCAGCGTGTCGGCAAACAGGCGAGTTCCGCAAAAGACCATAGATGCTTTTCTTGTATCAAAAGAGGCATTTATATTGAATGCATTGAAAAAGATAGAAAGCGGAAAGCGGAAAACCTTAATCAGGTATTTTGATGAGAATGAGATACGACAGGTGATTGTGGAATTCTGTAAAAAAATGCACCCGTATTTTGAAAAAAGGGGAGTTGCTTTTCCCGAGATTAAGTTCAGGAAAATGAAAACGCAATGGGGAAACTGCCATCCGATGAGCGGAGTGCTCACTTTCAACACAAGGCTTGCATATGCCCCGACGGAATGTATTGAATACGTTGTCGCGCATGAGCTCACGCATTTCCTGCAGCCTAATCACTCGCCGCTGTTTTATGCCGAGCTTGAGAAGGTAATGCCAGATTGGAAAGCGCGGAGACAGAGACTTAAGGACATACCGAGTTTTTAAATAATCAGTATAGGAGGAAAAAGCAATGGCAAAGCTTGAAACAACTGTAAGAGGAAGTTTTAACGAGATTTTGAAAAGAATAGAGGACGGGATTTTAACCGGAAGTGTATCGGCAAGTCTTGAAGAAAGCAGCGACTTTCGTATTGGCGATATCCGTTGTAGTGTAAGAGTTTTTGAAAGATATAGTTATATGGGCAAAAATCGCGTGAGCCTTAATGTAACATTATTCGGCAACGGCGATACAATCCATATTTCAGCAATTACCTCCGGCGGCAGCCAGGCAATGTTCTTCAAAATAAATACCTTCGGCGAAGAATCCTTTTTGGATAAGCTTCGTGAGATTTTGTGAGGTGGGAGCTGGAAATGAAAAAGATAATTAGTTTTATATGTATGACGATGATTTTATTATCAATGTCAATGACGGCACTTGCAGGAAGTATTCCCGAAGAAAAAGAACGTTCCGGTATTGGTAAGCAGATCAGTTTTGCGGAATTTCTGTATCAAAAGCCTTTGTCAGATTCAAACATCAAAAAAGTAACTCTGCGTTATCAGGATGAATTGCACGAAGTTGATGTTGATGAATTTAAAAATATTGCAAAAGAGATTATGATAACTAATGTAAAAAATGACAGGCTTCATGATGAAAAAGCAAAACCCAAACAGCCGGATCCGTATAAGACGAATTTATATATAGAATTGCTGGATGAAAACGAACGTATGGTATATTATGCAGCGATATCAAGACATGGTGAAGTTGACAGATACGCCTTAATGATGAGCAGACTGATGCAAAAAGATTATGAAATGAAGATAGCGGATTTGCAGAAGCTGTATGCGCTTTTCCCGAAGTCTGTTCAGAAAAATATAGCAGTTTCTGAGGAAAGTTCCGGCAAGCCGTTGGAACTTCCGGATATAGCTGCAAAGAACTACACACCTTGGCTATACGGCGGAGCTGCCATAGTCTTTGTAATAGCGTTTATTATAGGCATTGCGGTGAAGAAAAGAAAATAGCAATCAGATATAAGCTCTCTTAAAAATTACTTTGAGCTTGTGAGGTGCAGTTTATGAAAAAGAAGATAATATGGTTTATTGGAATTGTTGTTTTTGCAATCTGTGTTATCGCATATTTTAAATCCATGCCGTTTCCTGATATAGCGGATAGCGGTAATGAGATACAAATGATATTGAGTGATTTCGGATTTGAGAACGGCAAGGCGAAAAATGAGTCAGTTAAATATACAAACATCACAGCAGAGCAAAAAAGAGAAATTTCGGCAGTGTTAGAAAATTTCAAGTACAGGAGAAATTTCAAAACTCCGTTTTCAGATGGTTCTATATCCGATTTGGGCGATAAACTTCTTTCGATTTATGTTTATGAAAATGATTTGCATAGTGATAGTGTTATGATATCCTCATCGGGTAAAATATTGGTAAATCATAAAAACTATATTATGAAAGATGCGGAAAGCTTTATTGAGCAGATAATTGATATCGTGGAACCAAAAGACTGATTTTGAAAAAAAGCTTATATCAATTCTTGAAGATTAAGGAGATAAAAAATTGAAAAAATCATACTCGGAAATCACACCCTACGTAAAAGAGCTTGCTGCTTTATCCTGCGGCAACAACAATATAAAACCGGAGATGTATCCGGAGCATAATGTCAAGCGAGGTCTTCGTGACCTTGACGGCAACGGTGTAGTAACAGGTCTCACGGAAATATCTCATATTAAGGCAAAAGAAACAGCTCCGACCGGGGAAACAATTCCCTGCGAGGGAGAATTATACTACCGCGGATACAACGTGAGAGATTTAGTGTCCGGATTTTTGAATAAAGACAGCTTCGGCTTTGAAGAAACAATATATCTTTTGCTCTTTTCGGAGCTTCCGTCTCAGGCGAAACTTGACAAATTTAAAGAGACGCTTGCAGAATACAGAAGTCTGCCGAAATCATTTGTAAGAGATATGATTCTTAAAGCACCGAGTAAGGATATGATGAATGTTCTTTCCCGCAGTGTGCTTGCGCTGTATTCCTATGATGATAATCCCGATGATACATCTGTCGAGAACGTATTAAGGCAGAGCTTGCAGCTTATCGCGATGTTTCCGCTTTTGGCAGTTTACGGCTATCATGGCTACAGACACTATCATTTAGACAAAAGCCTTCATATTCGTGATCCTAAACCGCACTTGTCAACAGCAGAAAATGTATTGCACATTCTGCGTAAGCGCGGTGACTTTACACATCTTGAGGCAAAGGTTCTCGACCTTGCACTCGTGCTGCATGCAGAGCACGGCGGCGGTAACAATTCAAGCTTTACAACCCATGTTGTAACCTCATCGGGAACCGATACCTATTCCGCAATAGCGGCAGCTCTCGGATCTCTTAAGGGACCAAGACACGGAGGGGCAAATATTAGAGTTGTTCAGATGTTTGATGATATGAAAAATTCAATCAACACGCAAAAGGAATCCGAGATTGAAGATTATCTTGTGAAGCTTTTGAATAAGGAAGCGTTTGACAATGCAGGTCTCATTTACGGTATGGGACATGCGGTATATTCAAAATCCGATCCGAGAGCAGATATTCTGAAGGTATGTGCAAAGGATTTATCGGTTGAAAAAGGCTGCGATGAGGATTTTGCATTGTATGAAACAGTTGCAAGGCTTGCTCCTCAGATTATTGCAGATAAGCGCAAAATTTATAAGGGTGTAAGTCCGAATGTTGATTTCTTCTCAGGGCTTATTTATAAGATGTTGGAGCTTCCGTATGAGCTGTACACGCCTATATTTGCAATTTCAAGAATTGCAGGATGGAGTGCTCATAGAATTGAGGAAATTCAAAATAACGGAAAGATTATACGCCCGGCATATATCAATGTGAAAGAAAAAAGGGATTATATAGATATTGAAAACAGATCTGAATAAGGCGGAGTTCCAATATGGATTATATCAAAACAACCGGTAAGGTTATTAAAGTGCATAAGTGCTGGTATATTAAAGTAAACCAAAAACCTATTCGCATACACTCACTTGATGGAGCGGCGTTCCCTCATATCGTAACAGTCGAATACGAGGTTGACGGACGGAAATATACGAAGAAGAAATTTTTGAATTATAATATTACCTGTCCGAATGTCGGCAGTGATGTAGACGTGTATTATGATGTCGAAAATCCGAAGAAAATACGTTTGAATTTATAAGGAGAGTACACACTATGAAAAAGAAGATAATATGGTTTATTGGAGTTATTGTGCTTGTAGCTATTGTCATAGGCTGTGCCTTTGCTATTGATATGCACAGAATGAAAAATTATGATCCTGTAATTTTTTCGTCGTGGGGAAAGGAACTGTCAGCGCAGGATGCGGCGGAAATTGTAAAAAACAACCTCGGAAGAAAGACGATAAAAACAATCACAAACCTCGATAACCCAATTATAGAAGAAATGCTGGTTGAAGAAATAGATCAAACGCGGGCGAGGCTCTTTGACAAAAACAGAGATGATACCGGCAGGACTGTGTACAGGGTGAAATTTCATACGTTTGAAGACGGGCTTCTCGGACCGATCGTCATCTATGTGGATAAAAAAACTGGCAGACTTGTTGCTGGTGAATACAGAGAATAATATATGAGTCTTGGTGGCTAAGAGGAAAAGAAAATGATGTAAAAATAAAAAAGAGGTGCGCTTTTCCGCACCTCTTTAACAATTCTTACACAAGCACCGGCTGGTATTGCTTACCTTCAAGCGCGCATTTCAGCGTTTCCGGGATTTTTGTCATATCGGCAACGAGTGAGTTCGGCTTGCCGAGGCTGTCGTCCTGACCGTAAGGAACAAAGAAAATGTTCTTCACGGCAGCGAGAGTTCCTATGTTTTTCAGGTTGATGCCAAGTCCGTCGTTGGTGGAGATTGCGATAACGAGCGGGCGTGCGTTTCGCATATGCGCCTTTGCTGCCATAGTGACTGAGGTGTCGGTTATACCGCAGGCAAGCTTTGCCGCGGTGTTGCCGGTGCACGGCGCTATAATCAGCGCATCAAGAAGCTTCTTCGGACCAATCGGCTCAGCTTCCGGAATAGTTTTTATTATCGGAGCATCACAGATGTTTTCAAGCTTTTCGATAAAATCGCGTGCTTTTCCAAAGCGTGTGTCGGTGCTGTATGCAGCGCCGGACATTATCGGAACGACGTTGTAGCCTTCGCGGACGAGCTTTTCAATCTCGGGAATAACCTTTGCAAAGGTGCAGAACGAGCCGCACAGTGCAAAGCCTACGGTGAGTTTTGACAAGGTTTAATTCCCCCATTCGTCAAGGATGTTGTAAATGGTGTCGCGCATTGCCGCAGCGGCAGACATCGGCGCGCATTTGCCGGGCAGGGAAAGCGCCTGTACGGTATGGAGACCGAGCTGTCTTGCGGCGTTGAAATCAACTCCGCCCGGCTTTGAGGCAAGGTCGCATATGAATGCATCGCCTCGCACGTGAGAAAGAGCATCCTCATCGAGAATAAGCGCCGGTATGGTGTTGAAAATGATATCGTATTTAGAAAGAGAGTCTTTTACACGCGAGGTTTCTATCGCTTCATATCCGTATGCATGTATCCAGGCAAGATCTCCGAATTTGCGCGCAGTTGCAGTGACCGTGGCGCCAATCCCGCGAAGATAATGGCAAAGGAGCTTTCCGATATGACCGAAGCCCAAAATAAGACATCTTTTGCGGTTGAGCGTGGTGTCAAGCTCGCGCATCGCAACCTCTATTGCACCCTCTGCGGTCGGGATAGAGTTGAGCACGGTAAAATCCTCGCGCTCAAGATAATCGTAAAGCCTTATTCCGTTTCTGCCGGCTTTTGAGAAAAGCTCGTTGTCAACCCGCCCGGCGATAACGGTCTGTCCTGCGGAAAAGAGTGAAAATAAGTCATCAATATGGTATTGGTAGGCAGAAAGCGGGGTGTTTAAACGGTTTACATCAGAACACACGGGAACAGGGAGAATGATGCAGTCAAACTTTTTGGAAAGACCGGATATATCTCCGCCGCGAAGAACGCTGTCTGAGAGCTTTGCTTTGTCGAGCGCGAAGGAATAAACCTTATGTCCGTCATTTGCAAGAAGATTGCAAAGCTTTGCCTGACGCTCGTCGCCGCCCACAACTGCAAGCTTTAAGTTTTCTGTCATAATATAATCGTCCTTTCATAAAAGGAAACAAGCAGGTTTTGTTTACTTCTCTTTTCAATACCAGTATATTTAAAATGCCGCAAAAAGGTTACCGCCTGTGGGATTTTCATTTTTCTGTAATATTATGTTAAGAAATCGAACTTTTATGGAAACGAAGAGAATTGACTCTGCGTATTTTGAGATGTAAAATTGATTATATCCGGATAAAATGTAATAGCCTTTGAGAGAGGATATCTCAAAGGCACCGTTGATGCTAAAAAATAGCTAAGGAGTTGTTGTGCTTTGAAAAAGGTGTTTGTAAACGCAGAAAAAACGGTAAAAAAGGTTAATAATTTCTGGAATCACATACATTTTCACCCTACCGATGCAATTGAGGATACATGGGGACAGAAAATTCTTGATTCCGTAAGTGCGGATAAGGCGGCACGGACCGTGAGAATATACGCAATGCTTGAGGATATTGTTTCCGAGGGAAAAAACGGCGAGCTTGTGTATGATTTTTCCGATACCGATAAGAGAATTGATTATCTTGTTTCACGCGGGTTTAAGCTTCTTATCTGCATGAACTTCCTTCCGCAGGCAATAGCGAAGGATAAGGCGATGATTTCAAGACTTGTCCGATATAAAAACAAGCATCTTTGCACCTCTATCCCATCCGATTACAGACTCTGGCAGGAGGTTTGCGCAAAGTACGTTGAGCACCTCATTGAGCGCTATGGTGAGGAGCTTGTTACAAGCTGGTATTTCCACTGCTGGAACGAGCCGAATTCCCGTGCGTTCTGGATGAGCGATTGTGAGGAATGGGTAAAGCTTACTGATGAATACATAAAGCTTTATGACTTCTTTGCCGAAGGCATTAAAGGCGTTTGCGAAAAAATCCGTATCGGCGGCCCTGCCGCGGCATTCCGTCCGAGCAAGCTTGCCGACGCACCGAAAACGGATGAATACGGCCCGCTTGTAGACGCAGTCTTTATAAAAAAGTTTTTAACGCACGTTAAAAGCGGAACAAACCACGCAAACGGCAAGATCGGAACAGCGTTTGATTTCTATTCCGTCCATACATACGGATATCTTACCGAAAGCATAAATAAAAACACGCTTGACCACACCTATTGTACCGATATGCTCAAAAACTACAGACGTATGGCGGATGACTGCGGTTTTGAGGGTATAGAAATGATATCGGATGAATGGGAAATTTCCGGCGGAGGCTTTGCCGGTATATCAGACTATCCGTTCCTTGAGTACCGCAACGGGGAAATTTTAGCTGCTCATTACTTTGCGTTTGTTGAGGATATCATAAAAGAAGATATTTCTCTCTCAAAGCTTATGATTTGTCTGTCAGGACAGCATAATCTGCCCGGAGATTTTGTCGGCACGCGTACATTCGCAACGCGAAGCGGATTTAAAACGCCGATTTACAACGCATATGCCCTTTCCGCCATGCTCGGTGAAAATATCCTTGAAAGCGAGACGGATGAGAAGCTCGGCGTTATTCCGACGCTTTGTGAAAACGGCGACATTGCCGTTGCAATCTTCAACTATTCAAAAAATCTCTTAAAGCGAAACGGAACGCTGAACACACGCGTTGAGATTAAGCTTCCTGAGGGCGAATACACGGTCACTCATTACCGCCTTGATAAGGAAAACTGCAATTCCTATACTGCATGGAAAGA
>SVLF01000007.1 GCA_015068085.1 Oscillospiraceae bacterium | reverse complement strand
GAAAAAACTGAGCAAATTATAAAATTTTGTTAGAAAAATGTTAGAAATGGCTAGAAAAACCGCTAGATAAGGGTGTAAAAACAAGGTTTGAACCTCGCTCAAACCCGCACGGTTAAGCCGTTTGTAGGGGTACAGTTACAGTGTAACCGAGGGGATTTCGAGTCAGCCCCGTTATGTCCTGTTGCGGTGCCTGGAATTTTCGCCACCTCCGTGTCAAAATTCCGACCGCGGCCACTCCTTTTGCCTCGCTTCATCTGCCACCGGCAGCGCTTGGCAACGTCCCCACTTCGATACCTCTCCATATATGTTAAACTTCACTTAAAGTATAACAGACTGCTTAAATTTCACTAAAAATCATTATACAATAATTCAGAAGAAATTTCAACTGTTATTTTCAAAAAAGTTTAATTTCTTTTTCAATGCCGTAAACCACCGATGCGAATCCAAGGTGTTGTTTTTCTTCAAACAGCAATACTACTTAGAATGAATTTTTATATAATCAAGCCTTTCGGCGTGATTTTGTTCGTTGCCATGATCCTACCTCATACATCCATTAACAAATTTTAGCGGCACATCCATTTGCTTTGCAACTTGTTCCGGTGTCATTCCGCTATCTAAAAAACGTTTGCAAACAGTTTTCATATTTTCTCCAACCTCGATAATATGCATATCAGGATCATAGAAGTGAACCACGCGTTGTCCCACACGACTCAAAATCAGTTTGTGCGAAAGCGCACGCGGTGGCGAACCGCGTTACCTTATGCCATAATTGAGAGTCTTGAAAGGTCAACCGTTCCGCGAAGCTCTTCGCCGCGGAACAGACGTTCTGCTTCTTCGACGGCGAACTGCCCCATGCGTTTGCAACCGTTGGAAACTGCGCCGCCGATGTGAGGGAAGAGAACGACATTCGGAAGCGAACGATAGGGATGGTCAAGCGGCAACGGCTCTTTCGGAGGAACATCTATAACTGCCATAAAGCGGTTTTTGGAAAGCTCTGCAATGAGCGCATCATCGTCGATTGAGTTGGGGCGTGCGGTGTTGATGATAACGGCACCGTCACGGACGAGCGGGAGATTCTCCGCGTTTATCATATTGTCTGTTGCAGGGATGTTCGGTGCGTGAATGCTTATAACATCGCATTTTGCCATAAGCTCTGAAAGCTCGCACTTTTCAGCACCAAGCTCACGAATCTGTTCTGCAGTAAGCGTCGGGTCATAAACAAAGATATTAACTTCGAAATTATGAAGGAGCTTGATAACGTGTCTGCCGATTGCTCCTGCGCTTATGATGCCGATGTCGATATGGTAGAAATCCTTTACCTTCGGGCGATTTTCACTCCAGAGTCCGTTCCGTAATTCGTTGGGAAGCGTGAACATTCCCTTGCACGCGGCAATCATTATTGCAAGGGTGCTTTCCGCAACGCCCTTTGCAAGCTCACCGTTGGAGGTGGAAATCGGAATGTTTCTGGTAAAAAAGTCGCTGTCGAGAAGTGCCTTAATTGCACCGCCGGCATGGATGATAGCGCGGAGATTCGGGCAGAGAGAGAGAATCTCATTGTCGATTTTCGGCGCACCCCATGCAGTGATTATCAAATCCGAATCCTTTATAAAGTTAAGGATATATTCACGGTCGGAATAATCCGGTTTGTCGTATATGTAAAGATCTCCTAATTTTGCAAGGCGCTCAAAGTGAACGTCTTCAAAAATTTTCTTTAGTTGCATTGTGGTCGAGAATACAGCAATTTTACTCATTTTATAAACTCCAATCTATCGGTGTTGAAAATTTGTATTTAATTATATCACAAAAGAAAAAACGGCACAAGCACTTTTGGACTTTTGTGTATAATTTTACATTTGTTTGAAAATCGGGCAAAAAAATCCGGAGAGCAGAAGTACGTTGTCTCCGGGTTTTTGAATTATTTCTTTTTGAATATGCCGAAAAGCTTTGAGAAAACCGAGCTTGAAGCAGCTTCCGCGTTGAATCGCACATTTTTTTCTTTTGGAAGGACTTCGCCGCAGTTGGGGCAGAAGTTCATATAATTTTCGTTAAAATCAGTTTTGCATTTTTTGCACTTTACCATTTCGATTCACCGTACCTTTTCAGTGTGACATTTATCTGAAAAATGTCAGATTCTGTTATATAAGATACCATAAAACGGAAGTTTTGTCAACGGTTTCGCGAATTTGAGACAAACTGCTTTCCGGCAATTTGCAACGGCGCAGAAATTCTGACAATTCGATTTTGTAAAAAAAATATGTTTCTTCCAACTTTTGTATAGACTTTTTGACAAAAATGTGGTTTAATATATTGTATGTAGATTTATAAACAATTGGAGTTGAAAAGAATGAAGCTGACAAATGTAAAAGAAATTTTTGCAGCTCCGGGCACCTTTGCGGATGGACAGGTAACTGTCGGCGGATGGGTAAGAACCGTTCGTGATTCCAAGGTGTTTGGGTTTATTGAGCTTAACGACGGCTCTTATTTCAAAAGCATTCAGGTTGTTATTGAGAATACACTTGAAAACTTTTCCGAGCTTGTTCACTTAAACGTCGGAAGTGCCGTTGTCGTTACGGGAAAGCTTATCCTTACGCCGGAGGCAAAACAGCCGTTTGAGATTAAAGCAGAAAGCGTTAAGATAGAGGGTGAGTCTGCGCCTGATTATCCGCTTCAGAAGAAGCGTCATTCGCTTGAGTTTTTAAGAACAATAACGTATCTCCGCCCGAGAACAAACACGTTCTCCGCGGTGTTCCGCGTAAGAAGTGAGGCTGCATATGCAATTCATAAGTTCTTCAATGAGCGCGGCTTTGTATATGCTCACACGCCGCTGATCACGGGAAGTGACTGTGAGGGCGCAGGGGAGATGTTCCGTGTAACGACACTGGATATGGAAAACCCGCCGCGTGATGAAAACGGTAAAGTGGATTATTCAAACGACTTTTTCGGCAGAGAAGCATCCCTTACGGTTTCCGGACAGCTTGAGGCAGAGACCTTTGCTCTTGCTTTCGGAAAGACCTACACCTTCGGCCCGACTTTCCGCGCGGAAAATTCAAACACAGCCCGCCACGCGGCAGAGTTCTGGATGATTGAGCCGGAAATCGCGTTTGCTGATTTAAATGACGATATGGAGCTTGCAGAAGCAATGGTCAAGTTCGTTATCCGCCATATTCTTGATAACTGCAAAGAAGAAATGAATTTCTTCAACCAGTTTGTTGACAAGGGGCTTATTGAGCGGCTTGAGCATGTTGTAAATTCCGATTTCGGAGTTATGGAATATGCAGAAGGAATAAAGATTTTAGAGCAGCACAAGGATAAGTTTGAATATCCGGTGTTCTTCGGCTGTGACCTTCAGACAGAGCATGAGCGCTTCCTTACGGAAGAAATTATGAAAAAGCCGATGTTCCTTATAAATTACCCGAAGGAGATAAAGGCGTTCTATATGCGCCAGAATGATGACGGAAGAACCGTTGCCGCAATGGATCTCTTTGTTCCGGGTATCGGCGAGCTTATCGGCGGAAGCCAGAGAGAAGAGCGCTATGACGTGCTTCTTGCCAAGATGCAGGAAATGGGGCTTAATTCCGAGGACTATGACTGGTACCTCAATCTCCGTCGTTTCGGCGGTGTTCAGCACGCAGGCTACGGTCTCGGCTTTGAACGTCTTATAATGTACCTCACGGGAATATCAAACATCCGCGATGTTCTCCCGTTCCCGAGATGCACGGGCAAGCTTTTGTAAATTTTATTTTAGGAGTTATTCATATATGAAAAAAGTTTCTTACAGCTCACTGTCACGCGAAGCCGCGGCAGAGCTTTACGCAGACCTTCAGAAGACTTATGCAGAATACGTTGCAAGAGGCCTCCGTCTTGATATGTCAAGAGGAAAGCCGGCACCGGACCAGCTTGATATATGCGAAGGGCTGTTCACGGCAATTTCGAAAAACGGCGATGTTGCAGATGTTTCTCCCGATGTCCGTAACTATGGCGGAATTGACGGTATTCCGGAAATGAAGGCACTTTTTGCCGAAATTCTCGGCGTTTCACCGTCAGAGGTTGTTATCGGCGGAAACGCAAGCCTTACGATGATGTTTGATATGGTTTCCCGCTCCGTTACCCACGGCGTTATGGGAAGCACTCCGTGGTGCAAGCTTCCGGAGGTTAAATTCCTCTGTCCCGTTCCGGGATATGACCGCCACTTCGGTATCTGCGAGTGCTTCGGAATTAAGATGATTCCGATTTCCATGAATGCTGACGGCCCGGATATGGATGAGGTCAGAAAGTATGTGGAAAACGATGCCGCGGTCAAGGGTATCTGGTGCGTTCCGAAATACTCTAACCCGAGCGGTATAACATATTCAGATGATGTTGTCCGTGCATTTGCGGCTCTCAACCCTGCGGCAGAGGATTTCAGAATATTCTGGGATAACGCATATTGCGTACACGACCTTTACGACGAGGGCGATAAGCTCCTCGGTATTCTCGATGAATGCCGCAAGAACGGAAAAGAGGATATGGTTTATATTTTTGCTTCAACCTCCAAGATTTCGTTCCCGGGTGCCGGTGTCGGTGCAATGGCAATGAGCGAGGCAAACATCGCGGCGGCAAAGAAGGTTATGACATATCAGATGATAGGTCCGGACAAGATTAACCAGCTCCGCCATGTAAAGTATTTTAAAAACTTAGACGGCGTTATGGCGCATATGAAGAAGCATGCTGCTCTTATCGGTCCGAAGTTTGAAACCGTTCTCAATGCATTGGACAGCGAGCTTTCAGGGCTCGATATTGCAGAGTGGACAGCACCGCGCGGCGGATACTTTATAAGCCTGGATGTATTACCCGGCACGGCAAAGCGTGTTCACAAGCTTATGGCGGATGCAGGTGTTGTTATGACAGGCTGTGGTGCAACGTTCCCGTACGGAAACGACCCCAAGGATACAAACCTTCGAATTGCACCGACTTATCCGACCGTTGATGAACTTAAAACGGCATCCGAGCTTCTGTGCCTCTGTACAAAGCTTGCGGCGCTTGAAAAGATTATGGGTTAAAGGAATAATTGATTATGAGAAACACATATGAATCACCGCTTTCGGGAAGATATGCAAGTAAGGAGATGCTTGAGCTTTTCTCTCCCGATGTAAAATTCAAAACCTGGAGAAAGCTCTGGATTGCTCTTGCGCGTGCTGAGATGAAGCTGGGCCTTCCTGTAACTCAGGAGCAGATTGACGAGCTTGAGCGCAACCGCGACAACATAAACTATGAGGATGCGGAAAAGCGCGAGAAGGAAGTCCGCCACGACGTTATGTCCCATGTTTACGCATACGGTCTTCAGTGCCCGAATGCAAAGGGGATAATCCACCTCGGTGCGACAAGCTGCTACGTCGGCGACAACACAGACCTTATCATTATGCGCGACGCCTTAAAGCTTATCCGCCAGCGCCTTGTAAGCGTTATTTCCGCGCTTGCAAAGTTTGCAGATGCGTATAAGGATATGCCGACTCTCGGTTTTACCCACTACCAGCCGGCACAGCTTACAACCGTAGGTAAGCGCGCAACGCTCTGGATTAACGAGCTTCTCTACGACCTTTCCGAGCTTGAGTTCCGCATTGATGCAATGCGCCTTCTCGGCTCTAAGGGAACAACGGGAACACAGGCGAGCTTTATGGAGCTTTTTGACGGCGATGAAGAAAAAATCAAAAAGATGGAAGAATATATTGCAGAGGAGCTCGGCTTTGACGGCGTAATTCCTGTTTCGGGACAGACGTATTCAAGAAAGATTGACTCTGTGGCTCTTGCAACTCTCTCGGGAATTGCGCAGAGTGCCTGCAAGTTTGCAACGGACCTTCGCCTTCTCTCAAATCTCAAGGAAATGGAAGAGCCGTTTGAAAAGAAGCAGATCGGTTCATCCGCAATGCCGTATAAGAGAAATCCGATGCGCTCCGAGCGTATATGCGCACTTTCAAAGTTTGTCATCGCAACTGCTCAGAACCCGGCGCTCACTGCGGCAACGCAGTGGTTTGAAAGAACTCTTGACGACTCTGCAAACAAGCGCCTTGCGGTTTCTGAGGCATTCCTTGCAACGGACGCAATTCTTTCAATTTACTTAAACATCGCCTCAGGCTTTGTTGTTTACCCGAAGGTAATCCGTCGCCGTGTTATGGAAGAGCTTCCGTTTATGGCATCGGAGAACATAATGATGGATGCAGTAAAGCGCGGCGGAGACCGTCAGGAGCTTCACGAGCTTATCAGAACCCACTCCCTTGCAGCGGGTAAGCGCGTGAAGGAGGACGGCGAGGCAAACGACCTTATCGACCGCATTGCCGCAGACCCGGCATTCGGTATGACGAAGGAAGAGATTGTGAAGAATCTCGACCCGAAAAACTATACGGGCAGAAGTGCCTCGCAGGTTACGGAGTTTTTGCGTGACTTCGTATATCCGGCAATCGAAAAGTACAGTGCGGAAATTGAAACCGAGGCAGAGCTTAAAGTTTAAGGAAACAGAATTTTCGCTATTGACTAAACCGGTTAAAAATTATATAATATTTATTGTGCGCAAAATGTAAAAATATGGCTATAAAGAGTTTTGCGCAAAAGAGGAGGTTATACAAATGAAAAAAGGCATACTTTGGTTTGTCGCTGTTGTTGCTGTTATTGCAGTGTTTATTGCAACCACAATCAGCGGTCTTAACCTTGGCGTTGTCGAAATCCCGAGTGCAACAGACGGTATCCGTCTCGGACTTGACCTTCAGGGCGGTGCGATGATTACGTTTGAGGCACGCACAGAGGACGGCTCTGCTCCGTCAAAGGCAGATATGGAAATTGCAAAGACTGTTCTTCGCAAGCGTCTTGATGCTGCAAATTACACAGAAGGAACTGTTACTGCTGCAGGCGATACGCGCCTCACGGTTGAGATTCCGTCCGTAACCGATCCGGAAGAAGCGGTCGCTCTTCTCGGAAAAACCGCTGTTCTTGAGTTCCGCGATGCAGACGGAAACGTCATTATCTCCGGTAACGAGGTAAAGAGTGCGGAATCCGTTTACGGTCAGGTTTCTGAAAACGGCGCAAACCAGCACCACGTTGTTCTTTCGCTCACAAGCGAGGGAAGAGAGAAGTTCACTCAGGCAACAAAGAAGGCTGCTTCCCAGGCTTCTGCCGAAAAGAACTATATCGACATTTATCTTGATGAAACTCTCCAGAGCCGTCCGTTTGTAGATGCTTCTTACGCATCAACAGGCATCAACTCCGAAGAGGTTGTTATCACAATCGGCAGTGAGGATAGCTTAAATCCTGCCGGCGGCGAAGAGTCTAAGACTCTTGCAAACATCATCAACTCCGGCCGTCTCCCGTTTGCTCTTGAGGAAATTGAGCTTCGCTCGGTTGGACCTACTCTCGGTGAAAAAGCACTTGAGACAAGCCTTTTCGCAGGCTTTATCGGTCTTCTTCTCGTTATGCTCTTTATGATTCTTATCTACCGTCTCTCTGGTGTTGTTGCAAGCATCTCTCTTGCTTTCTACACAGCACTTTTAGTTGTGATTATGTCGCTTCTTAAAGTCAACCTTTCTCTCCCGGGTATTGCAGGTATCATCCTTTCAATCGGTATGGCGGTTGACGCAAACGTTATTATCTATGAGAGAATCAAGGAAGAGCTCCGCGTTGGTAAGACACTTAAGGCATCCATTGATGCAGGCTTTAAGCGCGCGTTCACCGCAATTTTAGACTCCAACGTAACAACCCTTATCGCTGCAGTTGTTCTTTACTGCTTCGGTATGGGAACTATCCGCGGCTTTGCAATTACGCTTGGTCTCGGTGTTGTAATCTCGATGTTTACAGTGCTTGTTGTTTCACGCTTCCTGCTTTATCGCCTTGTCGATATGAACATCAAGTCACTTAAGGCATACGGCGCATAAGGAGGAAAAAGATAATGTTTAGTAAAATGGAAAATAAGTTAAATATTGTAAACAAGTCTAATGTATTCTTTCTTATAGGCGTCATCTTTGCTCTCATTGGTCTTGTTTCACTCATCATCCTTCCGTTCGGTGTAAATCTTTTCAACCTTGACATCGACTTTGCCGGCGGAACCACAATGACCTATAATATGCATAAGCAGCTTGATAAAGCTGAGCTTGACAATATCACGGCTATCGTTGAAAAAGCAACGGGTGCAGAGATATCATCGGCTCAGAAGTCCGGCGACGGCGACGAGCAGGTTGTTCTCAAGAGCGCAACGCTCTCTTCCGAACAGCGCGATGCAGCGTTCAATGCACTCAAGGAGGCATACGGTCTCCACGACGGAACCGAGACGGTTGCTGAGGGCGAAACAGCTCACACGGACGTTATCTCCGTTGACAACGTTGACCCGGTAATGGGTAACGACCTTCGCAATTCCGCAATCAAGGCGGCATTCCTTGCAATTCTCTTTATGCTTATCTACATTGCAATCCGCTTTGACGTTCGCTCCGGTCTTGCTGCAATTATTGCGCTTGCTCACGACGTTCTCGTTGTTATCAGCGCATACGTTATCTTCAGAATTCCGCTTAATCTCACATTCATCGCTGTCGTTCTTACGATTCTTGGTTACTCCATTAACGCAACAATCGTTATCTTCGACCGCATCCGTGAGAACAGAAAGCTTATTAAGAAGACAAGCTTTGCAGATATCGTAAACAAGAGCATCTGGCAGAGTGCAACAAGAAGCGTAAATACAACGGTAACAACTCTTCTCTCAATCGTTATGATTGCAATTTTCGGCGTAACATCAATCCGCAACTTTGCAATTCCGCTTGTTGTAGGTGTTGTTGCAGGTCTTTACTCTTCAATGTTCATCTCCGGCGCAGTGTGGGTAAAGCTCACTAAGAACGCAAACAAAGCATAAAATTCTCAAAAATATTTTTACACTCCTGCAGTGAATAATGCTGTAGGAGTGTTTTTCTTTTCAAGTGTTTTCCAAAATGAACGATTTTACTAAAATTGACAAAATCAGGTGATATAATTTATAAAAAACAGAAAGTTGGGTTGCATTATGAAGCTATATGCGAATTTACATACCCACTCAACTCATTCGGACGGTGGATTCACACCGAAGCAGCTTGCCGCTGCAGCGAAGAAGGAAGGCTACGGCGCACTTGCGCTTACCGACCACGATACCGTTACGGGATACACAGAGCTGCGTGAGGAGTGTGAAAAGCTTGGGCTTGAAACAATTTTCGGTGCTGAGTTTTCCTCTCCGTCAAAGCTGCTTGAAAAGAATAAAGATAAAGGTGCGGCGTTTCATCTGCTTACAGAGTTTCACATCTGCGGGTATCACTTTGACCCCGAGTATCCCAAAATGAAAGAGTATCTTGCGGGAATGAGCTTCCGTGAGACGGAGCAGACGCGGACGCTTTTTGAGCGCGGGGTTCGCCTTGGAAAGATACACGGGATAGAGTGGGATGAGGTTTTAGAGTTTAACAAAGGAGTTACATGGCTTTGTAATGACCACCTCTGGCGCGCACTTCTTGCAAAGGGACTTATGCAACCGTCGGATCGTGAATGGTATTTCCGTGAGCTTTTTGGTGTTCATCGGCATGAGGTAGAACCGGCGTATCCGTTTTTGCAGGAGCACGAGATAATAAAGCTCATTCACGATGCGGGTGGCATTGCTATCGTTGCGCATCCGCATGATCAGCTTGAATGTATTGAGCCGCTTGTTGAAATGGGCATAGACGGGCTTGAGGTCTGGCATCACCTTATGACGGATGAAGAAAAGGAAAAAGCTCTTCGCATAGCGTATGATAAGGGACTCTACATTTCCGGCGGAAGCGACCACTATGGTCTTTGCAGCGGATATTATAAAGAGGACGGGACCGAGAAAAACAGTAGCTGCTATGCACCGTATCTGTCCTACGGCACAAAGAAAGAGTATTTTGATGAGATAAAAAACAGACAAATAATGCAAAGATAGGTTGACCGGGGGTGTGAAAACATCACATCTCCGGATAAATTATTGCCAAATTGAAAAAATGGGTTTAATTTGCTTGAAAAAATCATAACAATGTTGTATACTTATATATTATATATAAAACCCTAAGGAATGAGGAACTAAAATGTCAGGACATTCAAAATGGAAGAATATTCTTCATAAGAAGGAAAAAACCGATGCTCAGAGAGCGAAGATTTTCACTAAAATAGGAAGAGAAATGGCGGTGGCCGTAAAAGAGGGCGGCCCCGACCCTGCAAGCAACTCAAAGCTTGCTGCCTGCCTTGCAAAAGCAAAGGCAAATAATGTGCCGAATGATAATATTAAGCGCATTATCGAGCGTGCTTCAGGTGCTGACGGCGCAAACTATGAAACCATTGTATATGAGGGCTACGGTCCGTGCGGCGTTGCCGTTATTGTTGAAACTATGACGGACAACCGCAACCGCACAGCATCCGAGGTTCGTCATTATTTCGATAAATACGGCGGAAATCTCGGTGCAACCGGCTGTGTGGGCTGGCAGTTTGACAACAAAGGCATTGTTGTTATCGAGCGCGCAGGTGCCGATGAGGATGACGTTATGCTGGCGTGCCTTGATGCGGGCGCTGATGACGTTGAGGTCTCGGAAGAGGTTGTTGAGGTTTATTGCGACCCGACTTCCGTTGTTGAGGTAAGCGGCGCTCTTGAAGCGGCGGGATATACCGTTGTATCTGCAGAGTCCGAAATGGTTCCGCAGACGTACACAAAGCTTGAAAATGAAGATGATATCAAGAATATGCAGAAGCTTCTTGATATGCTTGAAGACAATGATGACGTTCAGAACGTCTATCATAACTGGGAAGAGGAAGAATAAAAACAAGTTTTTCCTCCTCGGCTTAAAGAAAGGGGACTTAGGATATGCCCAAGATTATTCTCAGCGCAGACCGTACCTGCGATATCGGTCCGGAACTTCAGGAAAAGTATTCCGTAAATCTTATTTCGTATTCAATCACTCTTAACGATAAAAAATATATGGATAGCGTTGATGTTTTTCCGGATGACCTTTATGCGGCGTTCCGTAAAGACGGCACGCTTCCCAAAACATCCGCAATAAATCCGCAGGAGTATATCGAATATTTCAGTCAATGGACGGATAAAGGCTATGAGGTTATTCATATAACGCTTTCCTCTGCAATAACGAGCAGCTACCAGTCATGCCTGCTTGCGGCGGCAGAGCTTCCGGGAGTGCATGTTATCGACTCCCGCAATGTTTCAAGCGCAATTGCGCTTCTTGTAATAGAGGCAGGGGAGAGAATAGCACAAGGTCTTCCTGCAGAGCAGATTGTGGAAGAGGTATCGGCTCTCCGTGCCAAAAGCCACTGTAGCTTCGTCCTTGAAACGCTTGACTTTATGAAGGCGGGCGGGCGTTGCTCCGGCGTTGCGGCGCTTGCGGCGGGAATGCTCGGGCTTAAGGTGTCCATTGAAGTTGATAACGAAACCGGCGAGCTTCACGCGGCAAAAAAATATCGCGGAAATATGGACAGAGTTCTCTCTCAGTATGTTTCCGAGCAGTTTGAAAAATATCCGAATGTCCGTCCGGAGCGTATGTATATTACCCATTCGGGCGTGCCGGAGGAGCGGCTTGCCGCTGTTAAAAAGCAGGTCGAAGCCACCGGATTGTTTAAGGAAATATACACGAGCCGTGCGAGCTGTACTATTTCCACCCACTGCGGTCCCGGCACCCTCGGCGTTCTGTTTTTGGAAAAATAAATAAAAAATACCCTGCGGTTAAATCCTGACGGATTGAGCTGCAGGGATTTTTTTACTCTTCTTTAAAAAAGTAATCGTGAGATACGTGAAGATTGGGATATTTTTTACGGTATCTCTTCATCTTTGCTCTGTCTTCTCTCGGCAAAAAGCCTTTATACTGTCTGTAGCATTTGCTCATATGTGAGCAGTTTGCGAAGCCGCACATATCGGATATATACTGCAGGGAATATTGTGTGTGCGTGAGCGCAAACTGTGCGCGTACAACCCGTATCATAACAAGATAGGTCAGTGGCGATACGTCAAGATATCTTTTAAAAAGCGTAAAAAGATTTGTGCGGCAAAGCCTGCTTGCTTTTGCAAGACTTTCGCTGGTGATTTTCTGCGAGTAATTTTTATGAATATACGTCATAGCATCAAGCACCGGCAAAAGACGCCTTGAGAAGACGGAAAGCGCCGTCTTTTTTTGTTTATCGGAAAGAGAAAACTCCGGTAAAGAAAAGAACTTTTCAATGGATTTAAGCGACGGAGCGAAGAAAAGCGTTTTTGCTTGTTCGAGAGAAGCTGCGGAAAGAATGACCGTGCGCACAGGCTCAAAGCCCAGCTCCTTTGAAAATGCGTGCAGAAGCAGGTGCGTGATGGAACTGATGAAAGCCGCGTGGTTAACATTCTTGTAGGTGTTGTATTCCGTAAATATACGCATAACGGAAAGCTTGCCGGCAGAGGAGACCTCGGGATAGTATAAAGTTCCGGCAGGAACAATTACTACGCTGCCGGAAGCGCAGTGGACATTTCCGTGCTCGGTGCGAAGGAGAAACTCTCCGTCAAGGCATATCCATATGGAGGGATAGTCTGTGTGGCGCGGGAAGGTATGTTCTTTCACTATTTCGGTAATGTGAGTTACGTTGACCGGAGGTCTTTCGGTGAGAAAAGGAGAAATAGAGCTTGAAATGATGGCGTTTTTACTTTTTTTCATCTCTTTTTCCATTTTCTCACATCCCTTTTTTGAATTTATAATTATAATATAGCACCATTCGTTCCTGTTTGTCAACATACAAAACCTTGTAAAAAAAATTTTTGAAATTATGAACGATTTTATTAAATTCGGGTTGTATAGGATATATAATAAAGCCGTAATGTAATACATTTTTAACAAAAATTGAGGAAGGGATGATGAAAAGTATGCAGGACAGACTCCTTGCGCCGCTTCCGCCGATTGATTCGGGAAACAGCGTAGAGGCGTGGCGAAAGCGCCGACGTGAGATTCTTGATAGAATAGTTGACCTCGAGTACGGCGGTCTTCCGCCGGAGCCGGAGAGCATCCGCGTTGAACAGCTTCAGCATCCGATAAATGCGCTTAGTATGAAGGTTCATATTAATGAGCGGTTTAACTTTATGATGCAGGTGTTCAAGCCGCGTCCGCTTGAGGAAGGAAAGAAATACCCCGTCATCCTTACCGGCGATGGATGCTACCGCAATTGCAGTGACACGGTTATTGACGATGCAATTGCGCGCGGATATGTAGTTGCAAAGTTTAACAGAGTTGAGTTTGCAAAGGATTTACACCATGAGGATCGCACGGGCGGAATTTATGAAATGTATCCGGGGCTTGCCTTTGGAGCAATTTCCGCGTGGGCGTGGGGATATTCCCGCGCGATGGACGCGCTCGAAACATTACCGTTTGTTGATACGGAAAAGGTTACGATAACCGGTCATTCCCGCGGGGGAAAGACAGTGCTTCTTGCCGGAGCGGTTGATGAACGCTTCGCCGTTGTAAACCCGAATGGCTCGGGGTGCGGCGGTGGCGGATGCTTCCGCTATCGAACAGAGCCGCGCGACGGAAAGCGCGGAAACGAGCGTCTTGAAGAAATTCTGCGCGGTGTTGCATACTGGTTCGGTCCGAAGCTCAAGGAATATATCGGGCGCGACCACGAGCTGCCGTTTGACCAGCATTTCTTAAAAGCGTGCGTTGCACCGCGATGCTTGCTTGAAACGAACGGAAGCGACGATACATGGGCAAACCCGAAGGGGGCATACCTCACCCACGAGGCCGCGAAAGAAGTGTGGGAGCTTTACGGAGTGCCGGAAAACATTGCATATCGTCTCCGCGAGGGCGGACACGCACATCTTCCGTCCGACTTTGATGCGCTGCTTGCGTTTATTGAAGATGCAACCGCTGTTACGGACGGATATAAGGTAACTCCGTTTTAAAAGCTTCTCTTTCGAGAGTGGAGGGATGCGCGGGAGATCCTTCGGCAAGCCTCAGGATGACACGAGAGGGGAAAGCTTCCATCCGAAAGGGCATATGCCCTTTGGTGTTGTAATTACAACACCAAACTAAATTAAGTAGCAAATACATTTAAAATAAAAACAAAATTCAAGGAGGAAAACAAAGTGAAAAGATTTTTAAGCACATTACTCGCATTGGCACTCATCATAAGCCTCGTTCCCGCAGTATTTGCGGAAGATACAACGACGGAGACGGAAATGGAATACTCCGGGATTACGGTGAAGTATGGAATGGTTTCCGGTGCGGGGTATAATTTTAATGATACGGCGATAGGGGAAGATTTAACCAAAGTTACTTTCGATGATACAAATGGTTTTTGGAAATATAATTCGAAAGCAACAAACAGGGTGTTTAGTGTACAAAATTCGTATTGTATTTATTATAATGCTTTGGTTGGTGATTGGGTAGCGATTGAAATATATGTTCCTCGAAAAGGAAAATATGACATAGTTCTCAACCATGGTTATATGAAAGATTCATCCACTACTGCTGGCGCAGCACAGCAGGCTGGAATGTGGATACTTCCTTTGATTAATGAAACTACCGGTACAGAATACACAGATGCTCAGATAGCTGAGGCGTTGGTAGATAAAACAGCACAGACAACAAGTTTGGATTTTCTTAATGACGGAAGCAGTAAAAATAGCGAAACTCAGGTAAACGTAGGGGACTATGAGTTTTCAGAATCCGGAACATATTTAGTTGTTTATAAGGGAATTGCTGGAAAAACAGATAGTACAAACGCACGCTTGTATCCGGGAACCATCACTCTTGATGGTGACGGAGAAAATGACGTGAATTTAATTCCAATGACAATGGATACTGTCGTTGTTGATGATAAGACAGAGCTTCAGATTGGCGAAACAGCACAGATGACAGCGACTGCATATATGAGTGACGGTTCAGTTGCACCGGAGGATTACAAGGTTACTTATTCTAGTAGTGATAAAAACATAGCAACTGTTGATGAAAATGGTGCTATCACGGCGAAAGCTTATGGTACAACTACAATCACTGCAACTGTAGACGGTTATCCGGAAGTAGCATCTTCTGAAAAAATAACTGTCACCGCAGAAGGCGTTTCGATTGATTACCAAATCGGAGACGGTATGTTGGATAGGTTGAACGAAGGTTTTTTAACAGCGCTTACTTATGATTATTCGAAGGGATTCTACAGATATTATGGACACAATTCTAAGACTGCAAATCCGGCTCAATCCGGAGGAAATTTGAGACTTCGCTTGTCTAAACCGGGAATTCAGTTGACGAATACGATTGCGCTTGCTTTTGAAATATATGTTCCGCAAACAGGTAATTACACTATGGAGATGTGGAATCAGGAGTATACAGGAGCGGGAAATACAGAGGTTTGGGTCAGCGACGCAGAAAATGTAGAATTGACAAACGGGAATGAGAAATTAGGAAGAAAAGTAGCTGAATATAGTTGCGACAGAACAAGTGCAACTGCGGATGATTATGCGGTCAGAAGTGAACCTAATGTTATGACAGGTATTGAACTTGAAAAAGGATATCATATTATTTCTTTCTTAGCAAGTGACGGATACGGATATGTCGGTAACTTCACCCTTACCAACGGCACAGGCGTAACACTTCCCATGCCGGCGATAGTCGAGATGGACAAGACAACTCTTACCCTTAATGACACTGATAACACTGCAACCATCACCGGTGCGATAGCTTGTGACACTAATGGTGATGTCATAGCACAGAGCGATGATACGACAACTTATGTAAGCTCAGATACATCTGTTGTTAAGGTGGAAGGCAAAACAATCACAGCAGTCGGAACAGGTACAGCAGACATTACCGCAACAATTGGCGAGGATGACAATGCAGTAACCGCAACGCGAACAGTTACGGTTGTTGATAAAACTGCAACAGATGAAGTAGAAACTGTTCAGTTTATGGCAACATCAACTCTTGCGGATAATGCAGGAGTCACGACGAATATTGAAGACTATAAAGTCGGAAATACAACACCAGATATAACTCCCGGAAAAACAGTTAAGGTAACAGCAAGTGATGTTGAGGGATACATCTTCCGCGGCTGGAAGCGCGGAAGCCGTGATAACGGCGTGTGGGTAACGACAAGCAAAACATATTCTTTCCCGCTTCTTACAAACACCTATCTCACCGCAGTTTATGATGTTGACACTGCAACTGATGCAGCGGTAAACGTTGAATTCTACAACTTCAACGGACAGTTCCTTGCAAGCAAGGCTGTCGATAATGAAACGTTTGGTACGCTTGCAAATGGCGTAACACCGACTCTTACAGGTTACAACAGCTTCTTCTGGACGGTAGACGGTGAGAGTAAAATTGCAGCAGATAAGGTGTTTGAAAAGCTTACCCGCGTTGTTGCAAAGTTTACGGACACAGACAGCTTTGCTGTAACGGTTCCGGCAAATGTGACAAGCAATAAATCATCCGGTACATATGCATATGATACGGAAATAGAGATGAGCGCAGATAATGCCGGCTTCTGGAAAGTAAACGGCGAGACGGTTGCTTACGGAACGAGCTACACCTACTGCGTATGGAGCGAAGCAACGATTACATTTGAAGAAGCAGAAAATGACAACAAGCCGATTATCTCAATCGACGATAAGAAAACAGATGGTGCAAGAATGATTTCTTACGATGCTAACGGCGCGAACATTGTTGAAGTTGGTATTCTCTTCGGAGCAAATGCAAAAATAAATTCTGCAAACAGCCGTGCAGTATCCCGCGAAGCGAAGAACAATTTGCGTGGCCAGTTTACCGCAAAGCCGTATGACAGTGCGGATGTGGATGCTGCAACAGCATACCTCATCTACAACGACAACGGCACATACCGCGTAATTTACGCAAACTAAAATTTACGGGGGATTGTAGCGAAATGCATTTTGCTACAATCCCTTTGGGGCTTTAGAAAAATAGTGCAGAATGAGCAAATCGGACCCGAAGTAGTACATAAGTACGTCGAGAGGTCCGATAAGCTTTACGCATAAAGTGTAACTAAATCCTCAAATTCGGCTTCTGCCGAATTTTCAATTTACTTTCATACTTCATACCATATACTTTTCCGATGTTATCTGCAAAAAAATATCACTTTTACACTTTATGCGGTCTGGGCTGTTTTGCTACAGCCCAGATGTAACTGAATGCGCGTTTTACATCAACCTATCAATCAGTGTATGATCTTGAGAAATTAAATGTATCAGTTTTTTTGCTGTTGGGGTTGGAGTTGTTTTTCCGCTTTCCCATGACTCAACAGTGCGGGATGAAACGCCGAGAACAGAAGCGAAGGATTTTTGCGTCATGGAAAGCGATTTTCTGATTTCGACGACGTTTACGGAAGGAAGGCTTTGTTTTCTTGCAAAGGATACAGAAGAAGCTTTTCCCTTTTCGTAAGCAAGAGCCTCGTTAAGACCATCCATAATTCCGGAAAAGAAATCAATGTTTTTGAAATTTTCTTCGATTTCATTCATAGATAGTGAAGATTTAAAGTTCGGTTCGTGCATAAGCTTATTCCTCCTTTATTCTGTTTATTAACATCCTGATTGCTTCTTTTTGCTCAGGGATCAAATCCTCTTGTACATTTTTAGGATATGCAAAAAGAAAATATAATTTCTCTTTTTCGAAAATATCAAGATATATAACTCTGCCGCCTCCGCTTTTTCCTTTTCCCTCAAGACGAATCCGGAGCTTGCGCGCACCGCCAGTCCCTTGTATTACATCACCTGACTGCGGACTTTTAAGCAGTATCAGTTCAAGCTTTCTTAAATCGTCCGTGCTTAAGCCCATCGCCTTCCAACATTTGAGAAAAGGAGCGGTATGAACAAATTCTCTTGTCATTTTATCACATCCAATGAAACTACGATATTATCGTAGTTTCATTATACATAAAAATACTTAATTTGTCAACCGGTTTTTCAAAGTAACGGCACATACCGCGTAATCTACGCAGACTAAAATTCACGGGCGGAGAGGACATCCTCTCCGCTCATTTATATTCCCACAAATTACTATATGAAATTTTGCAGAACGTGAACGATTTTATTAAAATTGCGATTTACGCATTATATAATATAACTAAGGTTGTAAAATATTCTTAATAAATGGAGGACAACAACATGAAAAGATTTTTAAGCTTAATTCTTGCAGGACTTATGATTTTATCGCTTGCCGCTTGCGGCGGTGCGGGGGAGAAAGCGCTTTCGGGGGAGGTCTCCTATGACATTCCGGAGGGAAAGCAAATTCCCGATGATGCAGTGCTTGACATCACTATAGCAAGCCATGCAAGCTGGCCGTATGACGAAAACTGGAAGGTATGGGAGTACATAGAAGAGGCAATCGGCGGGACTATCAATGTTAACGCTGTTCCGTCTTCGGACTTCGGAACAAAGTTTTCGCTCACAATGGCAGCACCGGATTCCTTGCCGGATGTATTCGGGTTTTCCGGCAGACCGGGAACGTTTTCAGACTACTGCGAGCAGGGCGCATTCCTTGCCTTTGATGATTATGAAGAGTTCCTGCCGGACTATAATAAGTTCTGGGATAGCGTTTCCGAGGATGAGCAGTGGATGAGAGATATGCATAAAGCGGTTGACGGGAAGGTGTATTTCACGCCTGTCTACGGTATGGAGCGTTCAAAGAATGTTCGCGCATGGCTCTATCGCAAGGATATTTTCGACAAACACGGTCTCAAAACTCCGGAAACTCTTGATGAGCTTTACACAGTTTCAAAAAAGCTTAAAGAGCTGTATCCTGAGTCATATCCCTTCTGCATGAGAAACGGCATCAACAATCTTGCTGTTATAGGCTCAATGTGGAAGCCGAATTTCAGCTATGGCGTTTATTATGATTTCGATAATGAAAAGTGGAGCTACGGAACGGCAGAAAGCGACATTATGCTTCAGCTCGTAACATTCTTCAAGAAGATGTATGACGAAAAGCTTATTCCGCAGGATTATTTCACAATCAACACTTCTTCGTGGCAGGAGCTTGTTACCACAGACCGCGGCTTTATCATGCCGGAGTATCAGATTCGTATTGACTTCTTCAACAATCTTGCACGTCCTAACAATCCGGAGTTTAACCTTACAGCTATGAAACCGCCGCATGCGGATAACGGTATCGGTGTTCCGATGTTTAACAAGCTCAACTGGGACCCGACCGGTATGGCAGTTGCAAACACCGGAGATGAGGCATCCATTGCAAATGCATGGAGATACATAAACTGGTTCTATTCCAACGAGGGAAGCGAGCTTGTTTCGTGGGGCAAAGAAGGCGAAACCTATGAGGTAGTCAACGGCAAAAAACGCTTTATCTTCCCAGAGGGAGAGAACAATGCGCAGGTTCTTTACGGCTTCCAGACAATCGGTTCATATCTCCGTATCGATCCGGCGGCAGCAGAGGCGGGTATGTCCGAGGAACAGGCGGCAACGACTGATTTTGTTCTTGAGTATACTTATCCGAAGCTTGATCCGACTGTATATATAAACTTAAGCTCAGCGGAGAAAGCAGAAGTGGCGGATTACAGCACAACGCTTGGTACAATGGTAAAAGAAAATATTCAGAAGTTCATTATCGGTCAGCGTCCGATGAGTGAATGGGATGAATTCCAAAAGGAGCTTTCATCTCTTCCGATTAAAGAGCTTCTCGCGGTTTACGAAAATGCGTATAACAAGATAAAATAGTTTGGGTGCAAGGAGCGGGTGTTATGCAATACAGATTTTTAAGATTTCCGGGCGGAAAGGCAAAGGCGGTAACGCTAAGCTATGATGACGGCCTGCGTGAGGATATGCGCTTTTCGGATAAGATAACCTCGTGCGGGATGAAAGCAACGTTTAACCTCAACCACGAGGGGCTTCGCGAGAACCATATTACCGCGGAGCAGGTTCGGGAATATATACTTGACAGAGGACATGAGGTTGCCATTCACGGTACCGTTCACCGTGCAAACGGAAGTATGAGATGCATTGAGGGAATCCGCGATACCCTTGATTGTCGGCTTGAGTGGGAAAAAAAGCTTGGGATTATAATACGCGGAATGGCGTATCCGGATTCAGGGATAACGTATTTTGAAAACGGCGCTACTTACGAAAACGTCAAAAGATATCTCACAGACCTTGATGTTGTATATGCCCGATCTCTCCGTGGAGACAATAAGGAGTTCCATTTGCCTACCGACTGGCATAACTGGATTCCGACTACGCGCCACGCAAATCCTGAGCTTCCGGAATACATCGATGCTTTTATGGATGACGAGAAAAACAGGATAAGAAATTCGCGCGGGGGTCCAAGACTCTTTTACCTTTGGGGACACAGCAACGAGTTTGAGCGTTATACCGGCTGGGAGCTTCTTGATGAAATCTGTGAGAAGCTTTCCGGAAAAGACGATATATGGTATGCGACCAATATGGAAATTTACGAATACGTAAATGCATATAACTCGCTTATCTATAGTGCAGACGGTTCAATTATTTACAACCCTACTCTTTTTGAGATATGGTTTGTGATTGACGGCGAGATGCACAAGATATCATCCGGTGAAACGCTTTATCTTGAGTAATATAGAGAAAAGATATTAGAATCCATACAACACGAGGAGGACCATTGATGAAAAGATTATTATCATTGTTTTTGTCGCTTGCAATGCTTATAAGCCTTGTGCCGGCGGTTTCTGCAGACGGAGAGAATGCGCAGGAATATTCCGGCATTACCGTAAGGTACGGGATGGTTTCAGGTGCGGGATATACATTCCCGAATGATACGGATATAACCGGAATTGGGTTTGCTGACACAAGTGAATTCTGGGGTTATCATTCAAAGGCTACAAGCAGAGGGTTTATTGTGCAGAATTCATATTGCCTTTACTACAATTGTTTTGTAGGCGAATGGGTAGCAGTGGAGATATATGTTCCCAAGGCAGGAAAATATGATGTGACGCTTGAGTACGGTCACATGAAGAAAAGCGTTGCCGCGGCACAGCAAGCGGGAATGTGGATTCTTCCGCTGATCAATGAAGCTACGGGAACAGAGTATACAGATAATGAAATTGCCGCTGCGCTTACTGAAGAAACGGCGCAGACAACGGATATTGATTTCAGAAATGAAAACGGCTCGGGAAATGCGAAGGCAACGATCGGAGCAGGAGACTATTATTTCCCGGAAGCAGGCAAATACTTGGTCGTTTATAAGGCACTGAAGGATCAAAATTCAGGGACAGACTCAAACGCGAGGATGTATCCGGGGGCAATTACTCTTAACGGCGGACCCGGCGCCGTGCCGATGTTGATTTCAGCAGAGGTGGATAAAACTGCAATCGCACCGAACGGCGGAACGGCACAGATGACGGTTACAGCTATTATGAGCGACGGCACTTTTGAAGATGTTACCGATAAAGCTTCGTATTCCGTAACCGGAAACGCAACGGTATCCGATAACGGTTTAATCATCGGCGGTGAAGAAGGCGAGGCAACCATTACGGCGACACTTGAATCTGCGGGAGGAGTGCTTTCCGCATCAAAGACCATCAAGGTTGCAAACGCCGGTGCAAAGATATTTTATGATATAGGGTATTTTGCGACATCGATAGGCGGATCACCCCGTAATGAAGCAGTAAGACAGGCTACATATAAAAACACTGATGACTTTTACCAATACTACGACGGTAATTTCGATAAAGAAAATACCACAACACGTTATGCCCGACCGAGAGGTGACAACTCAAAAGGTACCGGCAATATGCAGATTGCGTCTAATGTTGCGGTAGTATATGAAGTATATATCCCCGTAGCGGGAACATATACAATGGAAATGAAAAACGGAATAATGAGCGGCGCTAAGGATGTGAGAGTTTATCTCAGCACAATCAAGAAGCTCGAAGAAGCCGGTGGGGTTTACACAGACAATATTTCCGGAAACAAAGATAAAATAGAAGCATCTCTCGGCACTTACATAGGAAGTTATCCGTGTGATGAAGAAGGCGCGGGAGATGATTTTGATAAGCTGATATCAGCACCTAACAAAATACAGGGCTTTGAAATTCCGGAAGCCGGATATTACACAATCGCTTTCTGGGCAAGAGACGGTGTAGGCTCTGTCGGTGATTTCTGGCTCACAAGCGGTACGGGAGACGCTGTGCCGATGAAGAAGAGCATCACAGTCAACGAAGACGGTGAAGCCTCGGTTTCTATTCTTCTCAGCAATAAGTCATATAAAGATTTGTCAGGTGCAACGATAACGTGGAAAAGCTCAGATACATCTGTTGCGGATATCGGAAAAAATGACGGTATGGTTGATGTTTATGCAATAGGAGAAACTGAGCTTACGGCAGAAATATATTTTGACGGAGTGCTGTACGATACGGTAAAAGACACATATAAAGTAACCGAACTTCCGCCGCAGCTTCCGTGCGCGGATACCATTTATACATATAATTTCTTCGAAACGATAAGTCCGGAGTGGGCTCCGTTTTCAAAGCCCGGGCAAAGCACGAATCCAAATGTTGCAAGAGATACGGATATTTTAGGTATTACCGATGATTACACAGACGGAACGTGGGAATGGTTCGGTGCGGGGCCGAATAATTTTGTAGCAAAGAATGCGCGCTACACCAGCAACTATCTCAGAATATATCCCGGTGCGGGACGATGGTACGGACTTACGATAAATGTTTCCGACTGCCGGGAAATACGCAGTAGATTTTGAATATTATGCAAGAACGGCAACAACGGCAAACGCAAACATTTATATTGTTCCGAAACCGCAAACTGTCGCGGAGGTGGATTCGCTTCTGACGAAAAAGACATATATCAACACCGTAAGCTTTCTTGCACCTTCAAAGGATGCTGTGAACAGAAGAGTTATCGGAACAGTTGATATTGAGGAAAAAGGCGAATACGTTCTTGTTTTTGAACAAGGAGATGCTAAGCCCAGTTATTTCTGCCCTCGTATTCTCAGGCTTGACGGCATAAATACAATGAAGCTTGTAAGCTTCACATCAGAGGGAAGTGAAGTAGCTTACGGAAAAACGCTTGCTACCTCAATAACGGCACGGCTTCTTGACGGTACCTTGCTTGATAAGAAAACATACTCTGTTTTGTATGAGTCGTCAAATCCCGATATTGCAACGGTGGATGAAAACGGAGTTATAACGGGCCGCGGTCACGGTGAAGTGACAATTACCGCAACGGTTTCAAACGCAGATTCTGCCATAAAGGAAAGCATAGTTATAAATGCAATTGATGATACTGACATAATCGGTGCGGAAATAGAGTGTGATGATCTTATCTACGTCGGCGGAAAGACAAAGCTTTCTTTTGTTCTCTCAATGAAGAGCGGGAATAAGATAACTATTCCGGCAGAGGGCGTAACATACACAAGCGACGACGGCGATGCGTTAAGGTTTGACGATCCGGGATATGTCACTGCTCTTGCGAAAGAAAAGGGTGTGCTGGTAACAGCTGTCGCAACCTTCCGCGGAGAGCAAGTTTCCGCGGAAAAGAATATAGAGGTTGTGCGCGATGACGGAAAAACGGAAGCGACTTATTACACAACCGAAAAACGTGCTACAGCTCTTGAGAATATTGCAACTTACGATTGGGCGAAGAGTATGAAAAAGAGTGCGGAAAAAGCAGCTGAAACATATGTTCAGGAGCTTGATTCTCTCTATGATATAATTCTCGCCGAAGGACTCCCGCGAAGCACGAGAATGGGCGGAGTAAATGATCCGTACTACAACCTTTGCCGTTATTGCGATGGGGGTATCAATAAAAAAGGCAGTAACTTTATTACAGATGTCATTTCACGTCCGTGGAAGACACAGTGTCCGGACTGCAAACGTCTTTTCCCGTCAAATGACTTTGAGGGTTTCTATAAGCTCGGTCTTGACCGCGAAGGCGCGTTTGACAGACTCCGCGCGCTTGAAGCCCACCGTGCAATGCTCCTTGAAAAAGGAAAGAGCTTGCCTGATGCGGGAATAGACGATGCACGTAAGAAAGAAATCAACGAAGGTGATTTTCTCACGAAGGCAGAACAGGACCACTACGGCTTCGGCGTTGACGGCGGATATCTTGTAAACACACTTTATCCTGAGCTTGCTGACCCGGCAAAAGTTTCACCGGCACTTAATAACAGTCAGGGTCTTCGTCCCGGTGAGGATTGGAAAACGTGGGGCGTTGATGACGGTTGGGGATATGTTCCGCTGCAGCCCGATGGTGTAACTCCGTATAAGTATTCTCTCACAGGAAGCAGCGGTATAGTTCAGTATTTTGATGAAAAGCATATATATGTTGCGCATATAGTTGACAGAACGATGAAAACCGTAATTACGGATGCTCTCGATACGCTCAAGAATGCATATCTGTATACAGGAGACATCAAATACGGAAGAGCGGGAGCAATCCTTCTTGACAGAATTGCAGACGTTTATCACACATACGATATGTTTATTCACAACGATATAGACTATAACGGTGACGGCTCTTACGACCGTATATGGTATAATACAGAAGGCGGAAGCGGTATAGGGCTTATCACCGGACGCATAGACTCAAATAATCAGGCGCAGATTCTTGCACTGTGCGCAGATGCGTTTTATCCCGTGCTTTCCGATACTCAGGTTATAGATTATCTTTCCGAGAAGGCAAAGAAATATGGGTATGACACATTGCCGGATGATGATAAGTACGATTACCATTTGAATTACACAAGCAGTGGTTATGTACGTATGTGCGATGGGGATTGCCGTGAGTATGAGCATGAAATGCGCCGCAACGACAAGTCAAGCTCTCATGATATCTGGAAGAATTGGGAAAACGGAATTATCAGAAAGAATTATTGGGGCGTCAAGTGTGCAAGAATTGAAGGTAACTTTGGTCAAAGCCAGGCGACAACTTCAATAAATGCTATTGTTCAGGACAGACAGCCTGAGACAACCGAAATGCTCGAGTGGATTTATCAGCCGGCAGTTCCGGACGGATCGTTTGAGCAGGGCGGTGACGGAGTAACGAGCCAGCTTATAGACGTTATCGACCGCGACGGCATGGGACATGAATCCAGCACAAACTATAACCGCACGCAGATAGAAGGGCTCGGTAAGATGGCAGACTTCCTTGCGGATTATAAGGACGGAGCAAAATACAACCTCTATGAAAACCCGAAGTTCCGTGAGATGTTTATGGCTTTTGTCCGTCCGGTTACACCGCCGGGACATCCGCATATAGGTGATACATCAACAACGTTATCGGTTGAAAATTACAGCGGAGATATCGAGATATGGAAGAAGGGATTTAAAGAGCTTCGCGATACTGATATCGCTGACGAGCTTGCCCAGTATATATGGACACGAAACGGAAGAACAACGGAAGGGCTTCACTATGATATTTTCACAGAAGATCCGGAAAGCTTTGAAGAAGATATAGCTGCGCTTATTGATGAGACGGGAAAGCTTGAAAGCGATCTTATGGCAGGGTGGGGCTTTGCCGTGCTTCGTGACGGCGGAATATATGATTCTGCATCCGCAAGCACAGAGGTAAACAATATGCGCGACTTCTGGATAACGGCAGGCGACACCGACGGACACGGACATCCTGACTCTCTCGAGCTTAACGTTGATGCATACGGTCTTAATCTCGGTGCAGACCTTGCATATCCTGAAGATACAAGCTATACGCCTAATCGCTTGCAGTGGGTAGGCTCAACTCTATCTCATAACACAGTTCTGATAAATCAGAAGAATTCAATAGGTGATGATGTACGCGGCTTCCCGCTTCACTTTAATGATTCGGGAATGGTAAAGCTTATGGATATTGATGCAACCCATAAGTATGCAGAGGCAGAGAATTATCGAAGAAGTCTTGTTATGGTAAAGATAAATGACGACACATCTTACGGCGTTGACTTTTTCCGCGTAACGGGCGGAAACCACCATACTTATGTTTACCACTCGGCATCATCGAAGGTAAATGAGGTTTCGGGACTTTCAATGGCGACAGAGCCCGAGCTTATTCAGGTGGATAAGAACGGAACAATGGACTGGGCAACATATGCCGGAAAGGATGCGGCATATGTGAAGAATCCGGATGGCAGTGTTCGCAAGGCGCTCCCGGGTGAAGAGGTTGACTTTGAAACGGTCTTCCCCGTAACCTACGGTCAGGATCCGTGGACACAGCCGGCATGGAGCTATGAAACAATGTTCCCGCGCGGATATACTTGGCTGCGTAACGTTCGCCGTGCGGCAGAGCCGCAAAGCAACTTCACTGTTGATTTCGAGATTACCGACTACAAAAAGGTGCTTTCGAATCCGAAGGGTATACATCTGCGTATGACGCAGGTCAATGACTTTACGCCGACCGGCGTTGCCTTTGCGGGCGGTCACGTTCCGCAGAGAAGTGAGGCATCGAAGAACATCGGATATAAAGATAGATTCGATGCCGACCGCGCAACGATGCTTGAATATGTATATGTTGAGCGCGAGGCACCGGAAGGCCAGGAGCTTGACAGCCTTTTCACAACGGTCTATGAACCGTATCGCAACACATCCAATATTGATAAAATCGAGGCTGTTGATGTAAGCGTGGTCTCCGGCACGGAACAGAGCGGTGATATGGCACGCGCGGTAAAGGTAACGCACGTAGGCGGTGAGAGAATTGATTATGTTGTTTATGCGACGAATAATTCGGTTAAATACAACGTCGGCGGAGTGTTCGATTTCCGGGGCTTTGTCGGAGTGTACAGCACGAACAGCGAAGGCGCACCGACATACCGTTATGTCCACGACGGCAACATAATCGGCGATGAGGTTGAGAACAAGGGAACTCTTACCGGTAAGATTGAAGGCTTTGAGAGAAATCTTGCATTCAAGAACTATATCGACATTTCTGCAGAAATTGAGGATACTGATGCACTTGCAGGTGAATACATCTTCATCGCAAATGACGGCGCAGATAACGCGGTGTATAAGATAGAGGGTGCAAGCGTTCTTGAAAACCACACCTATGGCGAAGGTAAGAACGTAATTCGTCTTGATATAGACAGAACAACGCTCATCCGCGGACATCAGAATGCTTCAAATCCGGAGCTTGGATATGTATATAATATTTCGGCGGGACAGAGCTTTGAAATTCCGCTGTCGTTCAGTGAGGACTTCTCGCCTGAGTTTGCGCCGGTAAATGACAGCATAACTACCAGTGCGGGCAGCACAATATCCGTATCGCTCAGCGCAACCAGCCCTGTAGAAGAAAATGCACCGAAAATTACCTACATCGGAACAACGCTTCCGCGCGGAGCTTCTGTCAATGCGGAAACCGGCGTGTTTACGTGGAAGCCGGACAGCTCGCAGATAGGCGAAAACCACGTGGCGATAACTGCCCGTGACAGCGACGGGCGCGAAAGCACCGTTCACTTCACGGTAACGGTTTACGGTTCCACAACGGGCGGTTCGTCAAGCAATGATAGCACCGAAACGCCATCGGAAAATACCGGAACATCAGGAGACACATCAACCCCTGCCGGCGGCGGTGGAGGAGGCGGTGGCGGCGGTGCCGCACCGACCGACAAACCGGATGATACGACAAATACCGACAAAACTGACGACGATGAAAGCCTTCTCCTCGAGGAAAAGGTGCAGGGCGCAGGCGAGGCGGATGAGGTGGAAAAAACGCAATTCACTGACCTTGATAGCCACTCATGGGCAGAAGATGCAATCAACACCCTTGCGGCAGACGGAATTATAAAGGGAACATCCGAGAATACCTTCTCACCGGCAAGCAACATAACCCGCGCAGATTTCGCAATCCTGCTCGTTCGTGCGTTTAACCTCACGAGCGATGATACGGAAAACTTCGCAGATGTAAATGCTTCTGACTACTTCGCGCAAGAGCTTGCAATAGCACGTAACAACGGAATTGTATCCGGTATCGGTGATAACAAGTTCGCACCGCGCAATACCATTACCCGCCAGGATATGATGGTGATAGTCTACCGCGCACTGCAGAGCCTTGGCAATGAGCCTCCCAAACCTCGCGGGAGGGGGACCGTCGAAGACGTTGGAGGGATTTCTCCCTCGCAATACTCCGACTTCACCACTGTCGCGCCTTACGCAAAGGATGCCGTCACCGCCCTCATCGGTGCAGGTCTCGTCAACGGCAAGAACAACCTCATCGCCCCTCTTGAATATACAACAAGAGCGGAGATTGCAGTTCTGCTGAAACGGGTACTTGACTATATGAAATAATTTTGCACTTTGCATTGTGCACTTTGCATTGTGCGGCAACGCCGCACGAAGGTTGCGGTTCTTCTGGGGCGCATACTTGATTATGTGAAGCAATAAGCAAAAATGCAGAGGACAGTGGTTTTGGCTGTCCTCTGCAAATGGCGATGCAGGGAGAAAGATAATGCATTTTAATTTTGATAAGGAAATAATGAACACGGCGTATTCGCAGATAGGCCTTGCGCCGATAAATACGGCAGAGCATTTTCAGCTTGCCGCGCATCTCGGTTTTAATGCACTGAAAGGCGATGTGCGTATAACAAAGGATAACAGGCTTGTTATGTGCCACGATGCCGGGATAACGCTTGACGAGAATGGACGCATATGCAAGCTTGATAAAAATAACCGAAAGCTTTTTGTTGATCTTACATACGATTATCTCAAAACTCTCGAATATGCTGCCGAATATGATGCAATGGGGCATTATGCCAAAGTGTGCGATTTTGACACATATGTCCGTATATGCAAAGAAAACGGCAAGCTCGTTTACATAACGCTGCGCAACAATAAAATTCCGGAGCTTGTTCGTGATGTTATGAAAACGGTGAGAAAGTATCATGTTGAGGAAAGCTGTGTTATAAATTCATTCACGATAGAAACACTGCGTGAAGTGAGAAAATACAGCGATGCTATTCCACTTTCGCAGGTGATATTGCACCGCGCACCTCTTACCCGCGAGGTTGTGGACAACGTCATACCGTTTAAAAACGGTATTGTAACGATGTTTATCTATCCGGAAAGCGACCCGATGAAATACTGGGAAGAATCGCGTGACGGAATAGAATATGCAAAGGCAAATAATGTGCCAATCCATATGGCGCAGGTCGGCTCTTACAAGGATTATTGTGAGATGATACGCCGTGGCGTTACGGGATTTCACATAACCCGTGCCTTTCTTCCGTATACGAGGACAGATATTCAGTTTGCAATCCGCGTGGAAGACGGCAAGGCAAGCTTTGAAAATATTCTCGGTTCTGACAGAATGGCGGCGGATATTGAACAGACCGATAGCGAGATTTACATCCGCAACATCTGTAACGTAGGCAGTGGATACGGCTATGACGACGCACTTCCGCTTCTGTGGCTGAATAAACTGCCGTTTAATTTGAGCGCAAACTGTGCGGATAACCGTAATTGCAGTATCACGTTTGACGGTAAAGCTTTGCGCCTTGACACGAACGGACGGGATGGAATGTATTACATCAATGTAAATATATAACAGGAAAGGATTTTTACAATGCAGAAGAATTACAAGAACCTGAAGGTTGCATATATCGGCGGAGGTTCACGCGGCTGGGCGTGGGGGTTCATGACCGATCTTGCTCAGGATAAGGATATGGGTGGCACGGTGTATTTGTACGATATAGATTTTGATGCCGCGAAGAAAAATGAAACGATAGGAAACAGCATAGAAATCGGTGATTGGTCATACCTCGCGTGCAATACGATAGGTGAGGCACTCGATGGCGCGGATTTTGTAATAATATCAATCTTTCCGGGAACGTTTGATGAGATGCACTCCGATGTGCATTATCCCGAAAAGTACGGTATATATCAGTCTGTCGGTGACAGCGTGGGCCCTGGCGGGATTATCCGCTCGCTCCGTACGGTGCCGATGTTTGAAGAGTTTGGTGAAGCGATAAAAAAGTATTGCCCGGATGCTTGGGTTATCAACTATACGAACCCGATGAGCATCAGCATAAAGGCGCTTTATCGAGTTTTCCCGCAAATTAAAGCGTTCGGGTGCTGTCATGAGGTTTTCGGAACACAGGTTCTTCTTTCAAGAATGCTCGATAAGCTTTGTGGAATAAAGGATGTAAAGCGTGAGGAAATCAAGGTGAATCCGATAGGCGTAAACCATTTTACCTGGGTTACGGAAGCAAAGTATAAGAATACTGATTTGTTCCCTCTGTACCGTGAGTTCGCGGTACAGCACCGTGAAAGCGGCTTCGACTTCAAGCAGGGTGAGAACCTCATAAATGACAAAGTAAGGCACGGTGAGAAGGTTAAGTTTGATTTATTCCTTCGTTACGGAGTTATTGCCGCGGCGGGTGACCGTCACCTTGCAGAGTTCTGCCCCGGAGACTGGTATCTCAACAGCCCCGAACAGGTAGAAGGCTGGGGATTCGGGCTTACAACCGTTGACTGGAGACGAAACCAGCTTCGTGAGAGATTAGAGAAGAGCGCAAAGCTTCTCTCGGGAGAAATGAAGCCGGAGTTTAAGCCGACCGGCGAGGACGGATGCCGTCAGATGCGGGCGCTTCTCGGCCTTGATGACCTCATAACCAATGTAAATCTTCCGAACTACGGGCAAATTCCTAATTTGCCGATGGGAGCAATCGTTGAAACAAATGCGGTTTTCCGCGGTGACAGTGTAAAGCCGGTTTTTGCAGGCGAAATTCCGCAGAAAATTTATTCGCTTGTCTCACACGCGTGCGGAAATCAGGTGTCGCTTGACGAGGCAATTGCCGAAAGAAGCTTGGATCTTGCATTCGCGGTTTTTGCAAACGACCCGTTGGTGCGTTTGCCGATAGATAAGGCTCGTGAGATGTTTGACGGAATGGTAGCCAATACAGCAGAATACCTTAAAATGTATAAATAAAAAGCATACTGCGTTCGCTTTTGTGAACGCAGTATGCTTTTTTATTCAATATTTCACGCAAGTCTTAACGTCGCGGCGCATTTTCCGTCGGGACGCAGAACGATTACTTCAAGTGCATCGCCACATTTGCGCTTGTAGAATGCAAGCTCATCTCCTTCATAGCACTGCGCTTTGAAGTTTATTTCAACATCGCTTATATCCATTGCCTCAAGTTCTGCGCAGGTGAATGCACCGAAAACCGCACGGATATATGCCGCATTGTTCATATGCTTGCCAATATCAATGTCCGTTGAACGAACGGTGTAGACGGCAAATTTTTCTGCATCATCGGTGTTCTCAGCGATTTTATTGAAGGGCTCGTCACAAGCAGTGTCGGTGAGATGTTGCATTTCTTCCGGATAGATTTCTGAGAGCTTATGCGGTCTTCCGGTTGAAAGGTCAACTATTGCCCATTCGCTCTTGCCTTCGGCAATCAGATTCAAGTTGATGTCTGTGAGGGTGTAGTACCTTACACAGCGCACCCTGCCGGGGGCTTCCGGCCAGGTGTTTGCAAGGAAGCTCTCCGTCATTTCAGGGCGGCGGTGAACCTTGATTTTGGTTCTTACGGCAATCCAGAACAAGCCTTTTTCTGCAAGAGTGCTAAAACCAAGACCTATCTGCGGGGCATGCTCCGATGCAAGATCGCCGAAGAGGGAAAAGATGCTCGGTATACTCATTTTTGAAGTGCTGTCGCACTGGCTTATAAAAACGCTCAAATCCTTTTGCATTTTGCAGGACATAAAGTAATCATTCCTTTGATTTTTTAATAAACAGAGCCGCATAGTGAATGCGGCTCATAGCTGTTTTTACGGATTGACCGAATAGTTCGGTGCCTCTTTTGTGATGTAGATATCGTGTGGATGGCTTTCCTTAAGTCCTGCGCCCGTAATCTTGATGAAACGGCCGTTTTCGCGGAGCGCCTGAATGTTTTCTGCACCGCAATATCCCATACCTGCGCGGAGGCCGCCGATAAGCTGATATACGGTGTCGCCTGCCGGGCCCTTGTAAGGAACGCGTCCTTCAACGCCTTCGGGAACGAGCTTGCGGTTGTTCTGCTGGAAGTAACGGTCACGGCCGCCCTTAGCCATAGCGCCGAGAGAACCCATACCGCGGTAAACCTTAAAGCGTCTGCCCTGATACATCTCAAATTCACCCGGAGCTTCATCGCATCCGGCAAGGAGCGAACCGAGCATGATGACAGATGCGCCGGCGCAGATTGCCTTCGGGATATCTCCGGAATACTTTATACCGCCGTCTGCGATGACGGGGATGTTGTACTTGTCTGCAACTTCAGCAACAGTCATAACTGCCGTAATCTGCGGTACGCCGATACCTGCGACGATACGCGTTGTGCAGATAGCACCCGGACCCATACCGACCTTGAGAGCATCCGCACCTGCTGCGATAAGATCAGCAGCAGCTTCGGGAGTAGCGATGTTTCCTGCAATAAGCTCAACATTCGGGAATGCGCTCTTGACCTTATCAATAGCGCGGCTGATTCCGATGTGATGACCGTGTGCGCTGTCGAGAACAAAAACGTCAACACCGGCATCAGCGAGAGCCTTTGCGCGGTCAAGAACATCTGCAGTGTTACCGATAGCAGCGGCAACAAGAAGACGGCCCTTGTCGTCTCTTGCGGAGTTCGGGTATCTCTGAGCCTTTTCGATATCTTTTATCGTGATAAGACCGCGGAGAGCCATGTTATCATCAACAATAGGAAGCTTTTCAATCTTGTTTCTGCGGAGAATGTCGGTTGCGTCCTCAAGCGTTGTGCCGACAGGTGCGGTAACAAGGCGATCCTTTGTCATAACCTCAAAAATCGGGCGGGTGTAATCTGTTTCAAACTTCATATCGCGGTTAGTGATGATGCCGACGAGCTTTCCGTTATCACAGATCGGAACACCGGAAATGCGATACTTTGCCATAAGGTCATCTGCATCGCCGAGGGTGTGAGAAGGGCTTAAGAAAAACGGGTTTGTGATAACGCCGTTTTCCGAGCGCTTAACCATATCCACCTCGTTTGCCTGCTCTTCAATGGTCATGTTTTTATGTATAACGCCGATGCCGCCTTCTCTGGCAACGGCAATCGCCATGCGCGACTCGGTAACCGTATCCATAGCCGCACTCATAACGGGAATGTTCAATTTTATTTTCTTTGTAAGACGTGTAGAAACGTCAATATCTGCCGGGAGAATCTCACTCTTTGCGGGCACCAGAAGCACATCGTCAAACGTTAAGCCTTCGCCGCAAACTTTCTTGCTGATATCCATAATCCGCAACACTCCTTTGTTTATTTATTTAAAGAATATAATACACCCAAAAGCACTTGTTTGTCAAGTACTTTTGCCGTTTTTTTGAGTTTAGCCGTCTTTATCGCGTATGGTGAAGTCACGATTTAAAAACGAACCTTTTTTCATTGCATCCCGTCCGAATTTGTTGCGTATTTTGTCTATCGCAAGCTCCATTCGTTCGGTTTTTTCGTGCATTTCATCATCGCCGAAGAGCGAAAATTGCAAAAGCCCTGCCGTATCCTCATCAACGAGAGAAGATACCGTGACGGTAAGCATTCTCACGGGAGAGCGGCGCGTTGCATAATAGCGCATATAAAGCTCCATGCACGCCTCTGTTATGTCGTGTTCAAGATGCGTGGGTGTGGAAAGCGTTTTTTGACGTGATGTTGTTTTGAAGTTGGGGTCACGGACTGTCAGCGTTACCACGTTTGCCATAAGGTGCTTTTTTCGCAGACGCGCAGCAACGTCATCGGAAAGAACTGTTATGCCTGTTCTGATGTCAGAAATCTCCGTAAGGTCGTGTGGAAAGGTTGTTCCGCGCCCGATGGATTTCGGGTCGGTTTCAGCAAAAGCCGATTGGACGGGGGATAAGTCTATTCCGTTGGCATAGTCGTGTATTGTTTCTCCTGTTTTTCCGAGAAGGGAGCTGATGCTTTCCTTTGAGCTTGCGGCAAGCTCACCGATAGTGGAGATTCCGAGGCGCTCGAAAGTTTTCTTCGCGCTCTTTCCTACGAAAAGCAAATCCGTAACCGGCAGCTTCCAGACAATGTCTTTGTAATTTTCACGTGTTATTACTGTCGTGGCATCAGGCTTTTTATAGTCGCTTCCGAGCTTTGCAAATGCTTTTGTAAAGGAAACTCCGACAGATATGGTAAGGCCTGTTTCGCTTTTCACCACGCGCCGCAGCTCGTCTGCGATTTCGCGCGGAGTTCCGAAAAGATGGGCAGAGCCGGTCACGTCGAGCCAGGATTCGTCAATACCGAACGGCTCGACAAGGTCGGTATAGCGCAGATAAATGTCGTTTACTATGCGCGAATATTTTGCATAGTCTTTGTAATGTGGAGGGACAAGCACAAGCCCGGGGCATTTTTTCTGTGCCTGCCATATTGTTTCGGCAGTTTTTACGCCGAATTTTTTAGCCTTTTCGTTTTTGGCGAGGATAATCCCGTGGCGGTTTTCAGGATTTCCGCAGACAGCCACGGGATATTTGCGAAGCTCGGAATTGCGGACCTCTTCAACAGATGCAAAAAATGCGTTCAGGTCGCAGTGAAGTATGTGTCTGTCCATGAAAATCCTCCTTTCGGGATACTCTGTTGTATTATATATTGTACCATAAATATTTTTTCTGTTCAAGAAAAACAACCGTCCCGCGAGAGAGTAAGCGGAACGGTTGTTTTTGCCGGGTTTAATAGTTGCTCTGGTTGTTGTCGTTTTTGTTCTGGCTGTTGTTCTGATTGTTTTTGTTCTGAGAATTGTTCTGGTTATTCTTGTTCTGCTGATTCTGCTGGTTGTTCTGATTGTTTTTGTTGTTCTGCTGGTTAGACATTTTAATTCACCTCTTAAAAATTGTATCAGCACGAAATCTCTTCGTGATGATGTACATATATTTTGCGCGGGAATGAGGTGATTATGCAAAAAACAAAAATAAAATTTTTAAATGAAGGATTTACCGTTTTTGAAGATCCATTGAAAATGGGAAGAAAACATGGTATAATGAATTCAACAAAGTTGAATTCGTCGATATAAATCTCGTACCTCGATTTTCGATATGTCAAAAATGACTCGATATGTGCTTCGCACTCGATATGTTGCCTTGCGGCAACGAGATTTATATCATATCGAGTTTGACCGAAGGGAAAACATATTGATTTTACGATAGTAAAAATATCGGGCAAACTTTAGTTTGCATATCGACAAATTTTTCGAAAGAACCGCATAAGTTTTAACCATAGTAATAAATATTGAAATAAGGAGAATAAGTCTGAATAAATTCAGACAGGTAAGAGGGAAAAGTTAAGAGTGAAGAGGTATGGTACAAAATGCAGTGCATTTTGATTTTATTACATGTTGTTTTGTGTCTTTAACACAATGAAAGGAATGGTTACAAAAATGAAGGTTTTAAAAAGTGCTGAAAGAATTTTGAGTGTATTTTTAATATCAGTTATGGTGACAGCATTATTTTCTGCTTGTTCAGATAATTTGGGGGAGAACAGTCCTGATAAAAACCAAAGCGGATATGCGAAAGATCTGAGATCCAGTGGGATAACAGATCCCTATGTAAATCCCGAGGTGAAATTCAGTAACTTGATTTCTGAAGAAGATCAATCAGAGCTTAGCAAGGATTTGGAAAAAGCAGGAATAAAAGAATCATATATTAAAGATTGTATTAACTACGTTAATATATACAATGAAACTGCGCCCGAATCGGTTTTGAAGGGTTGGAACACTTTGGATAAAGTGAATTACGACCCTTATGAGATAAACGACGTATGGGAGCAAAAATATCCTGATTTTGTTGGTGTTTGTTGCAGAATGGCAGTGTTTACATTGTTGAGAGATGATATCCTGATAAACAACACTGATTTTGAAAAAACATCCATGTGGACATTGGCTTTTGACAGTAATTCGTTTGAAATGATGCCCGCTAAATATATGACAGATGAAAATTTAAAGGCATTTGAAAACTTTTATGCACCAATACCTACAAGCTTATCAACTGATAAAGAGGTTCAAAAAAAGGTTTTGGAGCAAGCTCTTAAGGAGAGAGGAATTCAATTTAAAAATTCCAAATTAAAATTTATCGGTCTTGTTGTGCACAATACCGTAGATGAATCTGATCCGTTTCTGTTTCTGGATCATGCAGGAGTGATATATGAAAAAGATGGTTCTGTATATCTTTTGGAAAAATTAGCGTTCCAGGAACCATATCAATGGATAGAATTCCCATCCGAAGAAGAGATAATAAAATATTTTGAATCTAAATATAATTTAGATACCACAGGTAAAATGGCAAAGCCTATATATATGATCAATGATAAGCTGTTTTAACACAGGAGATCTACCCGCGGACTAAAAAGCGTGCCACCGGCACCCTTTTTGCGCTCTGCGGAGCGCCGTCCTGTTCGCTCCCTCACCGTCTCGCGTAACATCAAAACAAAAAACGTACCAACCTTACGGATGCCATTTGCGTTCTTCGTAAACTTACATTGGGGATCTACCCGCGGACTAAAAAGCGTGCCACCGGCACCCTTTTTGCGCTCTGCGGAGCGCCGTCCTGTTCGATCCCTCACCGTCTCGCGTAACACCAAAACAAAAAACGTACCAACCTTACGGATGGTACGTTTTCTGTTTGGTGGAGACGGTGGGGATCGAACCCATGACCTCTTGAATGCCATTGAGCCGAACTATCGGCTCCGGTGAACTCTGTCGAGTTCCCCGCAAGCAAGCGCTCTCAGGCAACTCCCGTTTCAAAACCTCTTGATTCATTGCTTATATAAACTGCTTGAACTGATTGCTAAAAACATTATAACACAATAACATCTTTTAATCAACTTTTATACATCTAATCTTCAACGTTTATTCCAGTAGCAAACAAGTCTGATACAACTTTGAATATGTACTGAAACTGTGGGCAAAAAAGCTTGCAGTTTTTTTATTGTAACTTTTTATAAACTTACCATTAAAACGACTGGTTTTTGTTTTGTATTTGGTATACTATATTCACAAAGCAAGGGACGAGACAAAAAAACTTGCGGAAAGGAGAAAAGAAAAAATGAAAGTTGACACATCGTAGGTAACAGTCTAACGCAGAAAACTTAAATAAAAAGAAAATCATAAACAATAAAAAATCAAATTTAATTATGAAAGGAAATGACTACAATGTTTGCAAATTTTGAATTGAAGGTAATTGAGATCACAAAGGCAGAGGCAAAGAAAGCAAGAGTTTACGGTTCGGACATTTATGAGGCGATAAAGAAAATTCGTTCTGATTATCCGGAATTTGAAGTTAAGGTCAGAGAAGTAAAGAAAACCAAGAGAAAAGCTGAGTACAAAGGTCTCACATACTCTTATATGGAAAAGTACATTCAGAGAAGAAATAATGAAGAAGCACTCAAGTTCTACTATGAACTTATCGGTAAGACTGAAAGTGAAAGTTTTGAAACAGCTTCTTACTTCGAAGTAAAAGAGTGGTTCTTGGCGAAGTTCCCTGAAGTTAAGACGCCGCGTCAGATGATAGAAAACAATCTTGTTGAGCAGAGTGCATAAGGAGGTAGTTGAAATGAATACTTTAAAGATTTCCCATGCGGCAAGAAAGATTGTAATGGACAGAACTTTTGCCAAGAGAGCAGAAAATACGATGAGTCCAGAATATGCGCATCTCCAGCAGGTGCGAAAAGATTATCCGGAGTATTCTGTTGTTCTTAGAACAATAAAGAAGAATCATAAGAAGAACACCTATCGCGGCTTAACGTATGAGTATATGTATGATTACATCTCAACAAACAAGAGTTTATCTCCAAAAGAAAAAGAAAGTATAGCAGAGGAACTTTCTGGAATGATTCAAATTTCCAAATGTCAGGCGTTGCAGTATAGATATCCGGTAATCAAGAAGTGGTTTATTGAGAAGTTTCCCGAAATCAAAAAGTTTGCGGAAATCGGAGTAAAAATCCAAGAGGAAGAAAAGAAAGATGTTGACTCTGCTCCCGCTCTGATTAAAGATGTAAAAATAGCATAAAAGGAGAGCATTGTGATGAAAGTTGAAAAAGTAAGCTGTTACAAAGAGTGGCTCCCGCTCGAGAAAAGTGAATTCGGAGTTTTGGCGATAATTGCGGAACAAAATGGTTTTGAAGGCAATTTGACCGACTTATGTCGAAGTTTATCGCTTGCTCCACAAACTCAAACGAGACATAGACTAAAGAAAGCAATTGAAGAGATAACAAAGAACGGCTTTTGTGAATGTTTAAACAGTGAGCAAAAATATTGCATAAAAATCATACCACAGGAGACTGAAATCAGAATTGATCCAAGAGCAATAGATGATTTGAAAAATCATAGATATTCAGCAGCTAATGTTTCTTGGGAAGTGGTTTTGAAAGTTTATTTGTGGTCAATTCAACATCGTTGGGATGAATTGACCACAAATTATCAGATATCAGTAGATTTGGGCGGAATTAGTGAAAAAGTAATAGGAAGAGCTAAAAAAGTTTTAATAGAAGATTTTGAAGTGATCGATAGAAATATAGAAAGGAAAAGACGTGCGGACGGCGAAATCAGAACAATCGGTCATTACATAACCCCAAATGCTTGGTGGAATTATAAAGGAAAAAAGTAAACAGTTAAATTTTGTCCAGAATAAATATATATTTTATATATAGGACAAAATTTAACTGTTTTTCAATTTAAGTTAATCCACTTATAAGAAATTTCAATAATCAATGGAAGAAAAGTTCGGTTCGTTCAAAGTGCGCTCGCGCACATTTGAACTGAAACGAACCGCTCGGAATTGTGCAAAGCACAATTCGAGCGATAATCCAGAAGAAAAGGAGAAAAGAAAAATGGTGTCAAATAAAAGAATTCCGGATTACTACCCAACGATGTATCTTGACAGCTACACTCCCGAAGAAATACTTCAATCAAAAAGAAAATCAATGCTAAAGAAAGGTTCAGATGAAGATGCAAAGGTTGTGTTATCTAAGAACCAAGAGCAAGAACTGGAAAAGTAGATTCAAAACGCAGTTGATAAAATATTGCAAAATCTCAAAATATGAAATGCGGCAATAGCTTATAAAAACGTAAGCTGTTGCCGCATTTTTTTATTTTCGCTGACGGTCGTTTTTTGAAATTTAAATACGATTTGGTGAGGAGATAGGCGTGGTATAAACAAAATTCGCAAGTGAGAAAATTTTCTCCCGCAATATACTCCCCCGCCACGTCTTAAATTTAATCATTTGCGGATTCCCTATACTCCATCAAATCTGCGGGTTGACATTCAAGAACCGCACAAATTTTATCCAATACGTCTATTGGAAGATGCTTCACTGCTCCGGTGCAGATTGCGGAAATTGTTGGCGGTCTGATACCTGTTTTTTCTGCAAGATCCTTTTGCGTCATGTTGCGCATTGCAAGCATAACCTTCACCTTAAATTTAATCATTGCTTATCAACTCCTTCTACTGGTATTATATCACGTATTTCGTAGTATTTCAATACGCAATCCGAAAAATAATTTTGAAATTCGTAAAAGAAATTACGAAAAACGTATTGACAAATTACGAATTTCGTAGTATAATAAATACAGTTAAGAGATGAAACACAACATCTCAAAAAATTTAAAGGAGAAATGAAAAATGAGCAAGAACGAATTGGTAGCAAAGATCGAGGCACTTAACGAGTGGGAAGCACTTATGGAAGAAGCAAAAGCAGAAGCTGATACACTTCGCGACAGCATCAAGGCTGAGATGGCAGACCTTGATGTTGAAGAACTTGAAGTCGGAACTTACATCGTAAGATGGACAAGTGTTCTGACACAGAGGTTCGACACGACAGCTTTCAAAAAGGAGATGCCGGATGTATACAAGAACTTCATCAAACAATCCGCAAGTCGCAGGTTTTCCATCGCATAAGAAAAACTCTTCATCTGAATGCCGACCAAAGCCACAGACGAAGAGTTGACCACAACCGAGAAAAGGGAGTGGACATTAATAATTATAAAATGTTCACTCCTAAAAATCAAGTAAAGGGAGTGAAAATTATGAAAGAAATGACAACCTATAATCGCGTAGCAGGATACCTCAATTCAATATTTCAGCTTTTGAATGAGCGATATTTTGAAAGTGCACTTTCAAGACCGGTGATAACAATTCAGTCAACTCCGAAAGCATACGGACATTACACACTTTATGATGCTTGGAGTTTGGACAACGAAAAGGGTGTCAGAGAAATTAACCTCGGTGCAGGAACGCTTTCCAGACCAATAGAAGAAATTGTTGCAACTCTCTTGCACGAAATGATACATTACTACAATGATATCAACAACATAAAAGATTGTAGCAGAGGAAATACATACCACAATCGAAAGTTTAAAATAAAAGCTGAGGAGTGCGGTCTTGCGGTCACGCATCACGACACCTACGGATGGTCGAGAACTTCACCGAGCGATGAGTTGCTTGAGTTCTGTATGGAAAAAGAATTGCCTGAGATAAGAATTTGCCGAAACGATTTTTACGCACCACAGATTGGTGGAAGCGGAACGCACAACGGCAATTCAGACAACGGACAAACACCACGAAAGAAGAGTAGCACGAGAAAATACGTTTGTCCTTGTTGCGGAATGAGTGTCAGAGCGACAAAGGAAGTCAGAATCAAATGTATGGATTGCGATGAACAACTAATTCTTGCTCATTTGGATTAGTTGATAGAAAAGGAGCGCGGCAGAAAAAAACTGTCGCGTTCCAAAACTCAAAAGTTATGACACCGTTTTTCTAATGCTGAAAATATGCGGGTTTGCGCGGTGTCATAACTTAGAACCAAAAGTAAAGGAGAAAATTGATATGATTTACGGATATGCACGTGTGTCGACAACCGCACAAGGGCGCGACGGCAACAGCCTTGAAGAGCAGGTTGCCGCACTTGAAAAATACGGATGTCAAAAGATAATCAAAGAAGCATTTACCGGAAAGACGATGGAACGACCTGCGTTTCTTTCTCTGTTGGAACAACTCCAAGAGGGTGATACATTGGTTGTCAGCAAGCTCGACAGATTTGCGCGAACCGCAATAGAAGGGGTTCAGACAGTGCGCGAACTGTTTGAACGGAACATAAGAGTTCACATTCTGAATATGGGACTGATTGAAAATACGCTCACCGGAAATCTGATACTGACTGTTATGCTCGCGTTTGCTGAGTATGAAAGAGGAATGATTGTCGAGCGCACGCAAACCGGAAAGATGCTCGCACGACAAGATGCAAATTTCAGAGAAGGCAGACCGAAGAAATACACACCGCAACAACTGCAACTTGCGCTTTCACTATTGGAACAAGGCAAGACATACAAACAAGTAACTGAAATGACCGGCATCAGTAAAAGTACGTTGGTCAGGGCGAGAAAATGAAAAAGGTCAGACATTTTGTCTGACCCATATGATTTGATTGCTTTTTGGTTTGAAATGACTATTTGACAACATTGGCTGACATATCCGCGACGATGCCTATGATAGCTGAAGTATGGATAAGATAGTCGCTAACCAAATCGTAAAGTTCTATAGAACGTTCAATAGCTGTGTCCTCAGTCATTTCTAATGCTATTATTTTTTCATTGGCTGAAAGAGCCTTTTCAGCCAGCTCCAACAATGTGCTACCGTCTGTTAATTTTACCGGGACGTGTTTTTTGAGTATTTTGATAGCTGTTGTCAAATCCCATGATACACTCTCCGCTTCTTTCTTTATCATAGAATAACGCAAATAGATGTTTTCTCTGTCGAGCAGATCATCCAGTGCTGCTGAGAGATAGTTGGACATTCGGATACCAGCATCGCCTGCTTCGGAACATGCTATGGCTAATTCTTTTACTGAATCATATGTAAATTTCGGACGGAGATCCATTACCTTAACGCGTACTGTATAAGAAAGTCCGTTTACCGTTGTCGCGGTTATGTTTGCTTCTCCAGGTGTCAACCCTGTTACATCCCCATCGTCATCTACTGAGGCAACCGTTGGATTATCGGATGACCATACCAAAGTCTTGTTAGTGCGTAAAGTGTCCGGTAATACGGTTGCATGCAAATATATTCTGTTACCTATGTTAATGGCGTCTTTTTGTTCTTCTATTGTGATAGAGTCAGGCATCACAAGACCACCGGACAAGGAAAACTTTACTCTCTTCGATTTGTCTATCAACCGCGCAACAATTGTTGCTACTTCACAGCGCTTGATTGGGGAATTTGCATTGAACGTTCCTTTTTCATCATTACCGGTAATGATTCCTGCTCTATAAAGAGAATAAATTTCATCATTTTTCCAAAAAACATCAGGAATAGAACCATCCGGAATGCTGTTAATTTCGTTCAATTCTTCTTCAGGAATTGCTTTTGATAAACATCTAATAAAATTTTCACGCGACCAATTTGCATTTAACTGTGAATGGGAATGCTGTGATGCCAATTCATATATATCGTTTTTCACTACATAATCAACGTAAACCTTATACCATGGTGATCCTTGGGTAAACTCACCACTTCCGCCGTTATATATATTATGAATTCTGGAAGCCAAAGCGAGCGATTCTGCCATTGTTATGTTCCCATTTGGGTTAAAGCTCGTTTCGGATGAGCCCTTGATCAGTCCGGTTTCGTAAGCAGAAGCCACTGTATTTTCATACCATGCACCAGGAGCAACGTCAGAAAACTGACCTGGAACATATGTGTTTTTCTTCTTGAAATTTGTGAGACTGCCTCCCGTTGCAAATGTTGTTGGGAACACACTCAAAAACATAGCAACACTAAGGGTAAGTGATATAATTTTCTTTTTCATTTGATATTTCTCCTTTTAATGTCTTATTTTCTCTATTGCAAGGGCATCTGCACATAGTTTGCGAACTGCTGCCACAAACGATGATAAGCCATGTGCATTTTGATATTCTTTGATTCTTTGAATCAAGTCTTTATCGCTTTCTTTAAATTTAATTGTTTTCATGTCAAGCCACCTTTCAATATGATTATTAAAATTAAGAATAAAGAACTCCTTTCTAAAGTCTCACGCAAATAAAAAATGCGTGGCAACAGAAATCTGCACCACGCATCAAAAACGCGGCTTGATTACTGGTTACCACACACAACAATCTAATATGAATATCACACGACAAAACATATTTCAGCCTGCGTTTTTAACAAACTTAATATTGCCGTGTAACATCATATAAATGTGTAACACAAATAGAGATATTTGTAGAAATATCTTGTCATTGATATTAAATTGTTGTATGTGGTGATTGTATTATATCACTTTTAGGAAAATAAATCAATAAAAATGAATAAGATTCCATTTTTGAAGCTTATATGTTATAATTATTGAAAGTGCACTTTCAATTGGAGTGATGTACGTGGAGGAAATTAAATATAAAAAGTTTTACCGCAAAGCAGACAAGCATTTAAACGGTAAGGTAGAAGCACACCATGGCAAGAGAGAAAACCAAAAACTTAAACCGTATCTTGTTCTTCAATATCTGTTGGTTGCGACAGATGAAAATCACACAGTATCTGCATACGATATTGAAGGGTTTCTCGCTGATTACGGTGTTTATGCAGAAAGAAGGTCAATTTACCGCGATATTGAAGATATAAACAAGGTGGCATTGGCATTTCAGGAAGATTGCGAGATTTCAGAAGCGGCAGAAATGCTTGCAGATGATGAGTTTGACGAACTCAAATTAATTGTTTATGACAAACATTCAAAAGGCTTTTATGTAAAACAACGCAAATTTGAGTTAAATGATATTCGTCTTTTGGCTGAATGTGTTTATACGGCAAAATTTGTTTCGGAATCGAAAGTGAGACAATTGATTGATGTGGTTTGTGGGTTGGTAAGCGAGCATCAGGCAGAAAATCTCAGGCACGATGCATTTATGGTCGATAGGGCGAGAACCGCAAACAAAAATGTTTTCACAAACGTTATGACAATCAATGATGCTATGAGTTATCGAAACGGAGATGATGCACACGAGCCGGAAAAGATCAGCTTTAAATACTTGAAGCATACAATTGACGATGTAAACCAACAGATAGACCGAAGAAAAGGCGAAAGATATATCGTAAGTCCATACAAACTTTTGATAAATGACGGCAATTATTATTTGCTTGCATTTGATGATAAAAAGAAGAAGTTATGGACATACCGCGTTGACAGAATGAAAGACATCCGATATACCGGAGAACCAAGAGACGGAGAAGCAGAGTTCAAGAAGATAGACCTGACAACATACACTCGAAGAGCCTTCAATATGTATAGCGGTGAAGAAAAGCGAATTACCTTGCGTTTTATCAATCCTCTATTGGATACCGCCATTGAACGTTTCGGTACAAAGGAAGCTCAATATTCCAAATGCGATGACAGCCATTTCACAGTTACCGCAAAAGTAGAAATCAGCAATCAGTTCTTCGGTTGGCTCTTGGGATTTGGTAAAAAGGTGAAAATAGTTGCTCCGGATGATGTTGTGGAGAAGTTCAAGAGTTATGTAGAAAACGTGAGAAAAATGTATTGAGCGAGATAAAACCATTTGCATTTTTGTAAAAAGTTCTGTAAAATATTATTGTGAAAAAGATGCTGCTTGGTATGGCGGAGTTTTAAAAAATGGTGGAGGTACATATGATGACAGATCAGTTTGTTAAGGCATATGCGATGATGAAAAGTAATTTTGTTTCTTCGAATATTCTCGACAAATATTTACCATTCATAGCAACTATAATAGTTGATGAGGGAATGGAAGTTGTTGATGTAAGTATCATTTGTTCTAAGTTGAAAGAAAAATACAACGCAACGTTCCAGCCTACTTTTGTTCGACAGGTGTTGGGTGAAGCTATGGATAGGAAGATGGTGAAAAGGGTAAAAGGAAGCTATGTTCCGGATATTTCAGAGATGAGGAAACTGCGTCTTTCAGACGATGGTTTTCTAAGTAAGTGGAAAACGCTTATTGCAGATTTTGGCGAATATGCAAAAAAACATAATTATAGTTTGAATGAAAAAGAAATAGAAAAAAACATCACTGCCTTTTTAGATGATTATGATGACCATGTTATTTTTAATCATATTGGGGATATAGACGCTACAAATAGTCAGTTCGTATATCATTGGTGTAAATATATTCTGGATTTAAGAGAACGCGATGTTGAACGACACGCTTTTGTTGAAGGCTTGTGTATGGCAAATATTGCAAAGGCGACTTTGTTTTATTCAAATACAGATTCTGCACAACAATCTGATTTGCAAGTATTCTTAGACACTCCTATGATTTTTGCGCTTTTGGGGATGGATACGCTTGAAAGAAAAGATGCATACCAATATATCGTTGAAAAAGCGAAGAAAGTGGGGATGTCTCTCTTTGTGTTTGACCATAACTTACAGGAAGTGTTAGGAATAATGGAGCGCGCGGCGAGATGGGCGCAACGTGATGACTATGACCCCGCAAAAGCTAATAAGGTGGCACAGTTTTTCCGTAATTCTGATAAAACGTCTGAGGAAATGGTTGAATATATCGGTGAAGTTGAGGGTATGCTTAACCTTATGGGGATCGCTCGATATGATGCCAGCTACTTGGTAGAGGAAAATCAATTCCAAGCCGACGAAGAAAAGATATCCGATGCAATAAAAAACGAATATAGTGAGAGAGATAGTAAATATTCTACTGAAGGACTTTATGACAATAGTATTAGAACGGATGTCAGATCAATAGTGATGACTCAAAGAAAAAGAAGAGGAACACTATCAACTAGTATTAAAACTGCAAAGGCTATATTTATAACAACAAATAGAGTAATTGCGAAGGTTAGCAAAGATATTGCGTGCGAAGAAGAGCCAGCTAAGGGTATAATACCGACAAGTATCACAGCTGATATTTTTGGTACTCTTCTTTGGATGGATTATGGTGATGAAAATAACGACTATAGTAGTTTTAAGTTGTTAGCAGATTGTAGAGCTTTGTTGCGTCCTACGCCTCAAATGATTGCCAGTTTTAACCTTTCCTTGGATAAGGCTTATCAAAAAAAGGCGGAAGGCTTAACGGAAGAGAAATTTTTGTTTTTGAGGTCACATCCTATTGTAGAAACAAAACTTCTTGATGCTACGTCGGGGGATTATTCTCAGTTTACTGATCAAACATGGCGAGAGGTTTATGTTCAGATTAAGGCGGATGCGCAGTTTGAAGGAGACAAGAAATATGAAACAGAAAAGGAAGAACATCAAAAAACTAAAGATAAGCTCAGTCGAGCTATAACAGATAAAATGGATGTGTCTGAGAAAAATCAAACACTGGAAAGAAAAGTTGAATCTCAAAGAGAGTCATTTTCAAGAACTCTTGCCAATGTGTTTGCGGGTCTCGTTTTTGGTGTTCCGTATGTGGCACTTCTGTTGGTAATTATTTTTGTGCAAAATAATTATATGACATTTACAGCGAAAGGAATAGCTATCGGTCTTTTGACTATTCTCTGTGGAGGACTTGCGGGATTTTTATATGGAAAGATTATTGAATATTTAACAGAGAAAATCAAAGAGAGATTTTAGGTGATTTGTTGCATAAAAGATGTATGAATGATGTTAAAAAGACGCAGGAAACTTGATTGTTTCTTGCGTCTTTTTCGTTATTTTTTGATATACTTCCCGCTCGTTTTTTTAAGTTGTGCAAGTGGTGAAAGACTTTCGTATTTATCAACAATATCTGAATTAAAAATGTTGCAATAATGCTTTGTCATTGCAAGAGTTGAGTGTCCTAATATCCTCTGCAATGTGAAAGCATCGCCGCCGCAATCTACAAGATACTTTCGCGCGAAGGTATGCCGAAATGCATGGATGGAGGTTCGCTTTATTCCTCTTTTCCTATTGTATTTTACAATTGTCTGCCGCAAGGCACTTTCGGAAAGATAATTGCCGAACTCATTGCAGAACAGATAATCAGTCCTGCTTCCACCGCGTATCTGCATATACTCTTGGAGAATAGAAACCATTTCCATGCAGAGCGGGATTGTTTGCAGTTTGCCATTTTTCGTATGCCTCAGCAGTATCTGACGATTTTGCAAATATACATCTTGTATCTGAATGTTGCGCACGGTTGCCGCGCGACAACCGCTATTTAAAAGAAAATTGATAATAACCCAATTGCGGTATTCGCAAAAGTTACATCCCGCTCTTGGTTTCTTTAAAAGTATCAACAATTCATCATCCGAGTATGTTTCTTTTGTGGATTCGCTTGCTTTATAAATGGGAATGTTCAAAGAAGTGTATCCTTCAGAGTTGCACCAAGAGAGAAAAGTTTTCAGAGTGCGTGTATAACTGTTTATTGAGCGTGAAGAAAGACCGCCCGCTCGCATTTCGAATATCATATCATCCAAATGCACTTTTGTCAGATTGCCTATTGGAATTGAGGTATCAAGTCGTTTGGAAATAGAGCGAAAATGCTGTTTGTAAGTGTCAAGTGTTTTGTCTTTTGCACCTCGTGCGGCAGTCGCTGAGATGAAGAAAGAAAACACTTGTTCGGCTGTTGGATTTGCGCTTGTTGTCATCATAATTCTTGCCATAAATCTGCACCTCTTGAATAATAGAAATTTTACAATCATTCAAGCGCTCTGAAAAAGCACGCCACAAATAGCAAAACACCTTGAAACCGCAATGATTCCAAGGTGTTTGGTGGAGACGGTGGGGATCGAACCCATGACCTCTTGAATGCCATTCAAGCGCTCTCCCAGCTGAGCTACGCCCCCAAATAACTATATAATTATATCCCGAATATATAATATTGTCAACTCTTTTTTTGCTATTTGGAAAATTATTTGCGATAGAAGGAAAATTCACCTTTCCGGTTTCATACTCACAAGAAACTTCCTCTCCGTCAATCTGCACGAAAAGGCGTTGTATAAAATTGCAAATTTCATTTTTTTAATCTATTGAACGCCATTATAAATTGTGTTATGATATACTCGGAGTAAATTAAAAAATATAACGCTTTCGGAGAAGAAAGGAGAATTTGCGTGAGTATTGACATTTTTACGATTTTTGAGCTTCTTGGCGGTATTGCCCTGTTCCTTTACGGAATGAAGGTAATGGGCTCGGGGCTTGAGCGCGTTTCAGGAAGCAAGCTTGAGGGAATTCTGGAACGCCTGTCCGACAAAATATTCAAGGGTGTTTTGCTCGGCGCTGTTGTAACGGCAATTATCCAGTCCAGCGCCGCGACGACGGTTATGGTTGTCGGCTTTGTAAACTCCGGCATAATGAAGCTTGCACAGGCGATAGGAATTATTATGGGTGCAAACATCGGTACAACAGCGACGGCGTGGATACTCAGCCTTACGGGTATTCAGGGCGACAGCTTTTTTGTTCAGCTTTTAAAGCCGTCAAACTTTGCTCCGCTTTTTGCGTTTGTCGGCATTGCGATGATAATGCTTTCAAAGAAGAGCAAAAAGCGCGATATCGGCTCGATACTTGTCGGTTTCGGCGTGCTTATGGTCGGTATGAATACGATGATTGACGCTATGGAGCCGATAACAAGCCTTCAGGGGTTTGAGGATTTCCTTCTTATGTTCACAAATCCCATTCTCGGTATGTTTGCAGGCTTTGCTCTTACCACGCTTTTGCAGAGCTCATCTGCATCCGTTGGTATTATGCAGGCGATGGCTGTTGCGGGTAATGTTACATATGGCTTCGCAATACCGATGATTCTCGGTCAGAACATCGGTTCGTGTACAACAACGCTTATCTCGTGCATCGGTGCGAAAAAGAATGCGAGAAGAGCGGCGCTTGTCCATCTGTATTTCAATATAATCGGCGTTATAATCGTTTTTGTTTTGTTCTACGGTCTTGACCTTTTCTTTGATTTCAGCTTTAAAACAATGTCGATGTCTGCTGTTGATATTGCGGTTGTTCATTCAATGTTTAATGTGTTTTCAACCTTTCTGCTTCTTCCGTTTTCAAAGCAGCTCGGTCATCTTGCAACGATTTCCGTACCGGATAGCGCACCTGAGGATGCAACGAACTTCCTTGATGAGCGTCTGCTCAACACCCCGAGCTTTGCAATTGAGCGTTGCAAAGGCATAGCCGGAGAAATGGCAGTGCTTGCGAAAGCAACCTTCCACGATGCAGCAGAGCTGATGTGGGATTTCTCGGAAAAACGTGCACAGGAAATCGAAGATGCTGAAGCGAGAATCGACACTTATGAGGACAAGCTCGGCACATACCTCGTAAAGCTGTCGGGGCTTGGCGTATCCGAAGACGAGAGCCGCGAGATTTCAAGACTTCTTTATACAATCGGAGATTTTGAGCGAATAGGCGACCATGCCGTAAACCTTCTCAAAACCGCACGCGAAATGGACGAGAAGGGAATAAGCTTCTCCGACGAAGCAAAGGCAGACTTACATATCCTCGTTGCGGCGGTTGAAGAAATTCTTGACATTGCTATCCGCTCATTCGGTCAGGACGATGCGCAGCTTGCTGCACACGTCGAGCCGCTTGAGCAGGTTATCGACGGTCTCGGAAGTGATATCAAGGCACGTCATATCAAGCGCCTTAAGGAAGGCAACTGCACTATAGAGCTTGGCTTTATCCTCTCAGACGTTCTAACGAACTGCGAAAGAGTTTCGGACCATTGCTCGAACATTGCGGTATGCATAATTCAGATCAGAAAAGAAGAACTCAACACGCACGGATACCTCAATCAGGTCAAGCACTCCATTACGGGAGAGTTTGTTGACGACTTCAACAAATACGCAGAAAAGTATGTTCTTTCAAAGGTATAAAAAGAGAGCGAATGCGGCAGAAATGATTCTGCCGCATCTTTTCTCTTTATCTGTTCAGGCTTGGGACAGTTGTGCTGTTATAAATCGTTATGAATTTAAGTGCATACAAGTCGCAGACAATATAGCGCTCGAGGTTTGGCTGATACAGCGTGAGAAAATTTGTTCCGACCTTAGCGAGAATTCCGTCGCGCGTTTCAAGTATCTGCGTGCCGATTAAGAACTCGCAGCTCACATAATAGCCGATTGAGGATTGCAACTGTTCGCCGAGCATCAGCACCTGTGATTGCTGAGCGGAAGGTGTGCCACTGAGCTCATAAAAATCATTTTGAGGTCTCGGCTGTGTAAAGTTCATTCTCGGGTTTAATGAATCCATAAAAATCACTCCATATATAAATTAAGTATCTGAATACGCTTCCGTAGGGTTGTAAAAGCAGTGTTCGCCCACTCTCACGGCAAAAACGCCCACTCCGCTCGGAAAATTCTCTCTGCATTCGGGTGAGAAGGGGTTGAAAAACCACAGTGCCGTACCGAGCGGGGAAAGACGGTTGCCTGCGATTGCCCAGTCGGCGATATCGTAATGTATCTGCTCGGGGTTCATATTATATATGTTCTGCGGGTTGTAGCGGTTGTTGTAATAGTCCGTTGCACATTCAAACTGACCGGGCTGAAAGATGATGTTGCGGATATTCTGCTGACCGACGCGGGCGTATTCTCCGTCGGGCGCATACACACGGTTCATAATAACGCTTGCAACAGCCTGCATACCGGTGTCGCCTTCGCCTCCTGCCTCGCACTGGATAAGCCGTGCAAGCAGCTCTCTGTCGGAAAACGGCATAAGTAATCTCCCCTTTACAAAAGCAGTATATGCAAAAATGAGCTGTGCTTTGCAAAAAGGCAAGTACAAAAATCAAGCACCTTGCGGTTTGTTCCGCAAGGTGCATAAAAAGATGCAAAATGTGATGCGTAAAAATCATCAAAATAGTGTTGATATTTTGGATGATATAGTGTATACTGTAATTGAGGTGATATTGATGATGAACTACACAGAAACAACGAGATATACCGCAACGCTTCCAGTTGCTGCGCTTAATGACCTTAAAGCGCTCGCCGGTGAAAATCTTATTCCGTCTGTAAATTATGGCATCCGTCAGGCTGTTGATGAATATCTCAAGCAGATAAAGAAAGCTCAGTATGCGGCACAGATGAAAAAAGCTGCAGCGGATGAAGCCTTTATTGAGAGAACAAGCCGATGTGCAGAAGATTTTTCATTATCGGACAGCGAGGTACAGGGAGAATGGTAAACAAATGGGAAATATATTTCTGTAATCTCGACCCGACAAAGGGAAGTGAACAACGCGGAACAAGACCCGTTATGGTTATTTCCACAGATGCCGTAAATCATAACATTCCGGTTTCGACGGTTTTGCCTCTTTCGAGCGTAAAGCCGGGAGATAAGATTTATCCGACAGAAATACTTTTGAAGCAGGTCGAAAGTGGGCTTCCTAAGCTGTCTGTTGTAATGGTACAGCAGATACGCACGGTTTCGCACGACAGACTTCTCAATAAGGTGTCTGCGCTTACGGATGTTGCAAAACAAGAGGAAATAACGGAAGCCCTGCGAAACTATTTTGATATATAATAAAATTTTGTGTAAAATAACGCAGCTTACGCCGATATAAATTCGGTGGAGCTGCGTTATTTGCGATTTGTTACTTAATCCAGGCTTTTTCAACTGTTTCTTTTAGCTTTTTAAACATACCGGCATAAATGTCCTTCGTTTCACGGACAATGCTGAGTGCTATATCCTCGTTGTATGAATGAGCGACGTTGTTTCGTGCGGCAAGAGCCATAAGCCAGGTTTCTTCATCATCAATCATACCTGCCTGAAAAGCGGTTTTAATTACAATTCTCGGTGATCCGGTGTTGCTTTGCTCATAGCCGTGATATTCGAGAATTTCTTTTATCATTTCCCACGACTGTTCAAACGTTATCTCAAAAAGCGCAACAAGTCCGGTAAGCGTAACCGTATCATACGGTGGTTCTAAAATTATGGATTCTTCAAGATTTTTATACGCACGGCAAAAGTTTTCATACTTTTTCATAAATTACGACACCTTCTTTTTCTATTGAGTCACGGAGCTCTTTCTGTACGGGCTTGTTCATATTAACAACATCAAATTTCAGGAGCGTCGGAACAAATTCATCAACATCGAGCGAGAAATTATCCGTGTTTCCGCCGTATATGGCTATATCAATATCGCTTCTTTCTTTATAATCTCCGCGGGCACGTGAGCCAAAGATAACCAACCGCTCGGCATCGTAGCCGATTCCAATTTCTATTATCTTTTCCAACACGCCTTCGCGCAACCCGAATGTTTTGTTATCCATCGTAGTAACACCTCGCACTGATGTGGTATATGTTTATTGTACCATAAATGCGTTTTTTGTTCAAGGGAAAATACAATGAAGCAGAGCTTCGGGATTTGCGGAAAAATTTTGTCTGAATTTATTGCAAAAAGAAAGAAACTGTGGTAAAATAAAACTGCGACATAAAGGTTAATATTTTCTCAATAGCACTGGTGTGTTTTTTTGCCTTTCGGTAAAAATGCATGCTCTATTTTCACATACCTGTGTTATGAGAAAACTTTGTGTCGCAGCAAATCGGAGTTATGCATTTTTCGTGCGTAGCTTCGGCTGCGCACTTTTTATTTGCGACAGGAGGTGGGAATATGTTTCTTTCAGATTTGTGGAATACGTATTTGTTTGAAAACCGTAACGAAAGAGTCTGCGAAATGCAGGATGCAGTGAAAAAAACAGAGGCGAGTCTCAGTAAACTAATCTCGTCTCTCAATGAAGAGCAACGTGCGATGCTGGAAGAATATGAAGAAAACATAAATGAGTTAAGTGGATATTCTTCTGAAAAAGCGTTTGAAAAGGGAATACGCTTTGCAACAAAATTTCTGCTTGATGCGTTGGCAGAACCGCCGCTGTAAGAAAGGCTTCACCGATGCGCAGTACAACATAAAAATCCGAACGATAAACAGGTCGCTCGGATTTTTTTGCTGAATTATTTCAAATTTACTATTGAGTATTGCATACAAAGTGTGGTAAAATATAGTTTAGAATAATGTGAACTGTAAAAAATCGGAGGTAGTTTGACATAATGGACGTAAACACAAGCCCAACCAATTTTATCCACGAGGCGATAAATGAGGATATTGAGAAAAAGGGATTAACAAAGATTCACACGCGCTTTCCGCCGGAGCCGAACGGCTATCTGCATATCGGCAGTGCAAAGGCTATCTGGATTTCGGCAGGCGTTGCACAGAAATATAACGGTCTTTTCAATCTTCGCTATGACGACACAAACCCCGTCCGCGAGGATGATGAATATGTCCGTTCAATAGAAGAGGATCTTCGCTGGCTCGGTGCTGAGCCTAACGGCGGCATCTTCTACGGCTCGGATTATTTCGACAAATGCTATGAGTTTGCAATAGAGCTTATCAAACGCGGCAAGGCATACGTCTGCGATCTTTCTGCAGATGAAATGCGTGAGTATCGCGGTACGCTCACAGAGCCGGGCAAGAACAGCCCGTACCGGGACCGCTCCGTTGAGGAAAACCTCGATTTGTTTGAGCGTATGAAGAACGGCGAATTTCCGGACGGTAGCCACACTCTCCGCGCAAAGATTGATATGGCATCTCCGAATATGAATATGCGCGATCCGGCAATATACAGAATTCTGCACACTCACCACCACCGTCAGGGTGATAAGTGGTGCATCTATCCGCTTTACGACTATGCACACCCGATTCAGGACGCGCTTGAGGGCATTACCCATTCCCTCTGCTCAATCGAGTTTGAAAACCACCGTCCGCTTTATGACTGGGTGGTACGGGAGATAGGATTTGAAAATCCGCCGCGCCAGATTGAGTTCTCGCGCCTTAATGTTACAAACACAGTTATGTCCAAGCGCTATCTCCGCCAGCTTGTTGAGGAAAAGCACGTTGACGGTTGGGATGATCCGCGTATGCCGACGCTTTCGGGACTACGCCGCCGCGGCTATACTCCGCGCTCCATCCGCAACTTCTGCGAGAGAATCGGCGTTTCAAAGGCATATAACACCGTTGACTACGGTTTCCTTGAACATTGCATCCGCGAGGATCTTAACGAAAACGCGATGCGTATGATGGTTGTTCTCCGTCCTATAAAGCTTGTTATCGACAATTACCCAGAAGGGCAGACGGAGACCTTTGACGCACAGAACAATCCGGCTGACGAGAACAGCGGAACACATAAGGTTACCTTCTCGCGTGAGCTTTATATCGAGCGGGAGGACTTCCTTGCAGAGCCGGTCAAGGGATATTTCAGAATGTTCCCCGGAAACGAAGTTCGCCTTAAGTATGCGTATTATGTTACCTGCAAGAGCTTTGAGACCGATGAGAACGGCAATGTAACTGTTATCCATGCAGAGTACGATCCCGAATCCCGTGGCGGTGATACGCCCGACAAGCGCAAGGTAAAGGGTACAATCCATTGGGTATCGGCGCATGACGCGGTTGATGCGGAGGTTCGCCTTTATGAGAATCTGTTCAACGCGGAAAATCCGGGCGAGTTCCCCGAGGGCGGTGCGTTTACGGACAACATCAACCCCGATTCGCTTGAAATTCTCTCAGGCTGCAAATGTGAATCTGCTATAAAAGACGGCCTTGGTGACGGACATTACCAGTTCCTCCGCAACGGTTATTTCTGTCTTGATACAAAGCTTTCAACAGAAGAAAAGCTTGTGTTTAACCGCACAGTATCGCTCAAGGATTCATGGGCGAAGAAAAAATAAATATAGTTTTGAAATATTTAAGCAATATTACCCCGCCGCTTACGCGGCGGGGGATAAGATAAGGATTGATGATAAATGGATATGAAATTTTACGAGGAGGCAGAGGCGCGTATTCCTAAAGGAAAGGTAAGAACGCGCTTCGCTCCCAGCCCCACGGGGTATATGCACATAGGCAATCTCCGCACAGCTCTCTATACCTATATGATTGCAAAGCACAACGGCGGTGATTTTATCCTCCGTATCGAGGATACTGACCGCGGACGTCTTGTTGAGGGAGCTACTGACCTTATCTACCGCACGCTCCGCGAAACGGGACTTAACTACGATGAAGGTCCGGATATCGGCGGCCCTGTAGGTCCGTATGTTCAGAGTGAACGTATGGGAATGTATAAGCAGTATGCCGAGCTTTTGATAGAAAAGGGAGCGGCATACCGTTGCTTCTGCGAAAAGACCGACCATGAGGAAAAGGAAGGGGATGCACCGACGAAGTATGACGGACGTTGCTCACGCCTTTCTCCGGAAGAGATTCAGGAGAAACTTGATGCAGGGGTTCCGTATGTTATTCGTCAGAAGATGCCGGAAAGCGGCGAAACAACGTTTTCAGATGTTGTTTACGGCGATATAACCGTTCCGAATGAAGACCTTGACGATCAGATTCTTATAAAGAGCGACGGGTATCCGACATATAACTTCGCAAACGTTATCGACGATCACCTTATGGGAATTACTCACGTCGTGCGCGGCTCGGAGTATCTTTCTTCCGCGCCGAAATATAATCTTCTCTATGAGGCTTTCGGTTGGGAAATCCCGACGTATGTTCACTGCTCACCGGTTATGAAGGATGCACAGCATAAGCTTTCAAAGCGCAACGGAGACCCGTCCTATGAGGATCTTATAAACGAAGGTTATCTTAAGGATGCCGTTGTAAACTATGTAACACTTCTCGGGTGGAGCCCGGGCGGTGAGCAGGAAATATTCTCGCTTTCCGAGCTTGTCGATATTTTCGAGCTTCGCGGCATATCAAAGTCGCCTGCAATTTTCGACACGGCAAAGCTTAAGTATATAAATGCAGAGTACATCCGCGCAATGACACCGGAGCAGTTTGCAGAGGTTGCTCGCCCGTATATCCGTCAGGGCGTAAAGAACCCCGACATTAATCCGGATCTCATTGCTCCGCTTCTTCAGCAGAGATGTGAGCGGCTTTCCGATATTCCCGAGCAGGTTGATTTCTTTGACGCTGTTCCGGAGTATGACAGCGAGATGTATTTCCACAAGAAGATGAAGACGAATGCAGAGACCGCGCTTGTCACACTGCGTGAGCTTCGCCCGGTTATTGAGGGAATAAGCGATTGGAGCTTTGAGTGTATCCACGACACTCTCTTTGCCTATATTGCAGAGCACGAGCTTAAGAACGGATTTGTTCTGTGGCCGCTTCGCACGGCGCTTTCAGGCAAGCAGGTAACGCCCGGAGGCGGTGTTGAGTTCTGTCACATTCTCGGAAAAGAAGAAACTCTCCGCAGAATAGATGTCGCAATTGAAAAACTATCGTAAAGACAAACAGCCCCGAAAGGGGCTGTTTTAGTCGAACTGAGGTGAAAATTTATGCAGAATATACTTATGGGAACTCTTGCCCGCGCGGAATATGCGGCTCCGGCATTGCGGAATGCAAAGCAGCTCGGTGCACAGCAGTATGTTGATTTTAACACGCGCCTTGCGCCGTTTAAGCTTCCTGATGCCGAGGGAATGCGCCACTCGCGCATTTTGCTGTCAAGCAAAGGGAGAATATCACAAATCGAAATTCCGTGCTTTGCAAAGGATGAAATGTGTTTTTGCAATATGTTAGGACTAAGCTTTGATATGCCGATTATAAAGCTTCAGGGGCTGATGGGGGCGCTTTCACGGATATTCAAAGAGGGAAGCACTGTCGTGCTTGATCGCCCGGAGAATGAGCCGTTTGAAAAGATGGAAAAGCTTCTTTCTGACTGCGGCTTTCTCATTTACGAATATATCATGTCGGATGAAATACAGGCACGCTTTCTTGACAGATATAACACGCCTGACGTATCCTTTGCACCGATAACCGGCATAAGCTTCTATATGGCAGTGAAAAAAACGGTATGACATAGAGTATTTACTACAGTCTTTTCCCTTGCAGGAAGAGACTGTTTTTTTCGCAAACAATCAAGACATTCATTGCTGGATTTTTTCAAGCTTGTAATTTGCTTTTCGTATAAGAACTCCGTTTTCGGTAGCGAGAATTTCGACAGGCTCGCAGATGTCAATGTCGAAAAAATCTCGTATTTCTTTCGGTATAACGATTCTTCCGAGTTTATCAGTTTTCCTTATTATTCCTATTTGTTTCATTGAGATGGTCCTCCTGAAAAAAACATTAGCATATAGCGTGTGCTCAATGCTATATGCTAATGATAACATATCTTTATGTCGAAAATAGTCGAATTATGTAAAATGCAACAGTATATTACAAATTTCTTATAAAAGCATCTAATATGTCCGAAGCAGCTTTGCGTTGCTTAGGAGTAAGCGGGGAGAGTTTAGCTGTAAGCTCGTCAAAAACAAAATCCCTGCCTGAGCTTAGTTCATCCCGAAGAATATAGTCTGCAGAAATGTTGAGAGCCTCGACAAGGCGAATAAATACATTGAGGCTTGGCATTTTTATTCCGCGTTCGATTTCGCCGAGATACATAACACCGATATCTGCTTTTTCTGCCAGAACTTCTTGTGTGAATTTACATTTATTGCGCGCTTCGCGGATTCTTGCGCCTAATACAATTTTATCCATTGTGTATCCTCCAATACCAATAGCGTTGATTCGTTGCTATTAGTATAGAGTTTTTTGCAAAATCTTTGAACAAGCAAATAGCATTAGAACAACGCTGAAAGCGTTGTTTTTTGGTTGTTTTTTTGATGATTAAATAACAGCGCCATCTTTTTGGCATAGTGATTATTGCTTCTTCCGATAATAAGAGGGAGGATGACCGAAGTGGGCAGTGAAACAGCGTGTGAAATAGTTGGGATCATCAAATCCGCTGTTTTCGGCTATGTCAGATATTGGGAGGGTGCTTTCTGTAATCAGGTTATATGCACGTTCAAGTCTGTAAATTTTAAGATACGTTAATGGAGGCAGACCGATTTCCTTTTTAAATTTGCGACATAGATGAGCTGCAGTATATCCGAATTGCTCACTTAACTGTTGTGATGTTATGCTTTCTGCAAAATTCTGCTCAAGATATTCGGTTATACGAGAAACATCATCGTTCTTTTTCTCGTCTGAAACAACTACAATTTTTTCTTCAATAAGCAAATGAAGTAAACGATAAACTTCGCAAACGGCATTCAATGTGTCGGTGTTGACTTCGTTGCACAGTCTGTTTATGCATGAAAGAACTTTTTTGATGTACAGATATTTTCGTATTTTGCGCTGTTTTTCATAAAACAGGGCAGGAGGTTTTTACATATTTCAGTTTCGTTATAAAAAAATCTTACATCAAACATTAACGTATCATATGCGGAATCGCTTACCGCTTTCATATGATGAACGGAGCGTGGCGGAACGATAAGTGCGCATCCTTCTTTTAACGTGCCGCTTTGAGCTCCGCAGATGAATTCGACCAGACCGCGTTTTAAATATATTATTTCAATACGGTCATGCCAGTGCAGCCGAAAGCAATTGCTTCCGGCTTTTGGTGAAAAGCGAAGCACTTTTACGGCAGAAGGACTGTATGCTACAGGAGTCCTTTCTAAATATTCAAATTGCATAGAAATCACCTGAAAAATCAATATAATGCTAAAATGGCGCGTTTTTGTTCTATGAAGAACCACTCTTTTATGCTATCATATAATAAAAAATATGTCAAGAAAAGAGTGGTTGTTTTGAAAAAACTTACTGTTATCCTGGTAGGTGCCGGAAGCAGGGGAACAACGTATGTCGAAAATATGAAGAAGCTTCCCGATATGTTTGATGTTGTGGGAGTTGCGGAACCGATTGAATCGCGCAGAAGACATATAAAAGAAATGTTCAGTATTCCGGAAGAAAATTGCTTTGCAAACTATAACGAACTTCTTTCATTACCCAGATTGGCGGATGTAGCGATAATCGCAACATTGGATGAAATGCATCTGGAACCTGCGTTGGCTGCAATAGAATGCGGGTATAATTTGCTTTTAGAAAAGCCGATTGCCCAGACTGCAGAAGAATGCATTGCGATTGCAACGGCGGCGAAGAAAAAGGGTGTGAAAGTTTTAGTTTGCCATGTCCTCAGATATACACCATTTTATAAAACCGTGAAAACGGCTGTGATGGATGGATTGATCGGAGATGTAATGTCTGTGCTGGCTGTTGAAGGTGTCGGGAATGTACATCATAGTCACAGCTATGTAAGAGGAAATTGGAAGTGTGAAGATGAAACCACGCCGATGCTTCTTGCGAAATGTTGTCATGATGTTGATATTATTCAATGGCTGATTAACCGACCGTGTGAAAAAGTATCTTCTTTTGGCGAATTGACGTATTTTAAGCCTGAACGCGCACCTGAAAATGCACCTTTGCGTTGTGTGGACACTTTTTGTCCTGTAAGGGAGGAATGTCCGTATGATATCAACAAAATTTATTTTTCTGAAAAATGCCCGTTGGGATTTTGCCGCTGGGCAGCATCAAAAGGATATTCGGAAAATGATCCTCCGCTGGATGAAGAAGTGCTTGCAGGCATAAGGAACTCCAACTATGGAGCGTGTGTATATCATGCGGGGAACGATGTTGTTGACCATCAGATTGTAAACATGCAGTTTGAAGGAGGAGTTACGGCATCTCTTACAATGAACGCATTTAATGAAGGCGGACGCTATATCCGCATTTTTGGAACAAAAGGCGAGCTATATGCAAATGCAAGTGATACGGAAATTACAGTTTTCACATTTGAGGACAGAAAGAAAATAAATCTATCTGTTGAATGGACAGAGGAAAGCATAGAGGGAGGACACGGTGGCGGAGATACCGGCATTATATATGAACTCTATGAATATTTTAACGGAGAATATAAGGGATTTTGTGCTGCTGATATTGATATTTCGACTCAAAACCATATAATAGCTTTTGCCGCAGAAAAAGCGCGCAAGCAGGGAACGGTTGAAAGTGTATCAGAGTATGCAAAAAGTCTGGGATTTGAATACTGAGCATAGCTTTCGAAAAGGTAATTTGTGGTATACTGCACAATGATTGCACCGTATGGAAATCATTTTCCATACGGTGCAAAGTTGTTAAAGTTATATCGACATTATCTTTGAGGTCATATACATATTCTCAGGGAGATCCTTTTTCATCTCGAGGGCTTCGTTTATATCAATATCACATATATCATTGTCACGTGCGCAGACAACGCGGTTGGTTTTTCCTGCCATAAGTGTGTGAACTGCATATTCACCAAAACGGCTTGCCATAACGCGGTCGCGCGCCGTTGGGCTTCCGCCGCGCTGAATGTGGCCGAGAATGGTGAGACGTGTATCAATACCGGTTTCTTCAATAATACGGTTTGTGATGTCGACTGAGTTTCCAACGCCTTCTGCCTGAATGATGATAAAGTGAGACCGTTTGTTGATTCGTCCTGCGCGGATTTTTTCAACAACATCGCGCTGGAAGTCAAACGGTTTTTCGGGAACGAGAACAGCCTGAGCACCGCAGGCAATTGCAACATGAAGCGCAAGATGACCGGCATTGTGCCCCATAACCTCAACAACAGAGCAACGCTCATGGGATTGCATCGTATCACGCAGCTTGTCGATTGCGTCAAGTGCAGTATTGCAGGCTGTGTCAAAGCCGATGCTGTACTCAGTTGATGAAATGTCATTGTCAATCGTTGCGGGGACGCCGATTGTATGAACTCCGCTTGCTGCAAGGTCACGTGCACCGCGGAAGGTTCCGTCGCCGCCGATAGTGACAATTCCGTCGATTCCGAGATATTTGCACGTATCTGCACCCTTCTTTATTCCCTCGGGGGTCATAAACTCAGGACAGCGCGCGGTGAAGAGCATTGTTCCTCCTTTGGAGATAATTCCGTTAACGCTTCGGGCGTTCAGTTCTACGACATCGCCGTTTATGAGACCGTTATATCCGCGGCGTATGCCAAGGCAGGTTATGCCGTGATATGCCGCTGTACGTGCAACGGCGCGGATTGCCGCATTCATTCCGGGAGCATCGCCGCCGCTTGTTAGGACACCTATCGTTTTAATTTCTGACATAGTAAATCAACCTTTCAAACAGAAAACTAACTTATTCTATATATTAATTATACCATTAAGATTAAAAAAGTAAATAGCTATGATATGACAATTTTTTAACTTTCTAATCTCCGGCGTTTTTCAGTACAACGTTTTCTGCACCGAGCATTTCGCGAAGACGGTTAAAGAGCATTATATCATTTGCCATATGCGTCCGGACACGCTTTTTTGTGTCCTCGAAATACATTATCGTTTCAAGCTTTCCGGGAAACGCCGTTGTCATTGCTTTGACTGCTTTTGCATTCTGACAGTCTTCGCACGGAAAACGCAGATAAAGCTTGTCTGTGCCGGATGTGTCTGTGCTCATATATTCATATTCGGATATCTTGTGAAGCTCGTCGCATATAAGCTGGGGTGCAGAATCCTCACGAGTGCTTATTCTTCCGCGGATAACTACAATAGCACCCTCTTCAAGAACAGCCTGATGCTTTTCGAGTACCTTCGGGAAAACGATACCCTCAATCGAGCCGACCGTTCCTTCAAATACGGCGTAAGCCATCATTGCATTGCTTTTCGTTGCCTTAAGACGCACCGATGAGACACAGGCGGCGATAAAAACGCTGTCACCGTCGTTGTGCTTTTCGGTGTTGAGCGCATCGGAAACAGTTTCGGTTCTGAGCCTTTCCAGGAGAGGAGCATAATCATCCAGAGGATGTCCCGACAGATAAATACCGAGCGTCTCGCGCTCAAACGACAGTATTGTTTTGGGCGGATACTCAGAAATGCGCGGAAGTGGATCTTCGGTGTACATTGGTTCTTCGTTTTCTGTATCGGATGTGAAAAGATTAAACTGTCCTTCTATCGTTTTGCTCTTCATATAGGATATTCCGTTTAAGATGCCGTCATAAACCTGAAGAAGCTGGGCGCGGTTTGCACCGGTGCTTTCAAAGGCTCCGCACTTGATAAGATTTTCAAGCGCGCGTCGGTTAAGCTCGCGAGACTGCAAGCGCATACAGAAATCACGCAGAGAGCGGAACGGTCCTCCGGCATCGCGCTCGTCGGTGAGTGTTTTCACAAAAGAACGACCGACGTTTTTTACTGCGGCAAGACCGAAACGGATATTTTCTCCGCTTACCGTGAAGCTTGCGGAGGACTCATTGATATCCGGAGGAAGGACCTTTATTCCCATCTCGCGGCAAAGCTCGAAATATCCGGCAAGCTTGTCTGTGAAGTCAAGAACGGAGGTGAGAAGCGCTGCCATATACTCACGCGGATGATGGAACTTCATATACGCCGTCTGATATGAAACAACAGCATATGCTGCGGCGTGTGCCTTATTGAACGCATAGTTTGCAAATGCGACGATATCATCGAATATCTTGTTTGCGACATCTTCGGGAATTCCGTTATTGATGGCACCTGCGATGCCGTCTTGCTCGTTTCCGTAAACAAAGTTCTGTCTCTCGCGGAGAAGGTCCTTTTCTTTCTTCTTGGAAATAGCGCGGCGAACCATATCGGCTCGTCCGAGCGAATATCCGGCAAGCTTGCGGAAAATGTCCATAACCTGCTCCTGATAAACGATACAGCCGTAGGTAACCTCGAGAATTTCCTTCAGCATCGGATGCTGATATTTTATGTTTTCGGGATTGTTTTTACAACTTATATAGTGGGGAATAGAGTCCATCGGACCGGGGCGGTAAAGTGCAACAATAGCGGTGATATCTTCTATTGACTGCGGCTTCATTCCTACGACAACAGACGTCATGCCTTGGCTTTCAAGCTGGAAAACACCTGCCGTGTGACCGAGAGAAAGCTCGCGGAAGGTCAGCTCGTCATTGTCGGGAATATCGGATAATGAAAAGGCGGGCGTGTGCTTGCGCACAAGCACCTCTGCATCGTGGAGCACGGTAAGGTTGCGAAGCCCCAAAAAGTCCATTTTGAGAAGACCAAGCTCCTCAAGCGTGACCATTGTAAACTGCGTTACCGCCGCTTCGTCGTTTCTGGCAAGGGGAACGTAGGACGAAACTGCGTTTTTTGTGATGACAACGCCTGCTGCGTGGGTAGAGGCATGCCTCGGCATACCTTCAATTGCAATGGCGGTATCGATAAGCTTTTTGTATTTTTCGTCCGCTTCGTAAAAATCGTGGAACGGCTTTGAAACCTTAAGCGCCTTTTCAAGCGTCATATGAAGCTCGTTCGGCACGTTTTTCGCAATTGTGTCGGCTTCGTTATACGGAAAGTCAAGAACGCGCGCAACGTCACGGATGGAGCCGCGTGCCGCCATTGTACCGAAGGTGACTATCTGCGCAACACGCTTCTCGCCGTATTTGCGCACAACGTAGTCAATTACCTCCTGACGCCGTTCGTAGCAAAAGTCAACGTCGATATCCGGCATGCTTATTCTTTCCGGATTAAGAAAGCGCTCGAAGTACAGGTTATACTTCATCGGGTCAATGTTCGTGATGCCGAGGCAGTATGAAACGATACTTCCGGCGGCGCTTCCGCGTCCGGGTCCTACCGGTATATCCTGAGAGCGTGCATAATTTATAAAATCCCACACGATGAGAAAATAGTCGACATATCCCATACGGGTAATCATATCAAGCTCATAATCAAGGCGTTCTCTGTATCCCGCGGGGGTGTCGGGATAGCGGCGGGAAAAGCCGTCGTTTGCAAGATGCTTAAGATATGCAAGCGAGTCTGCATATTCCTTTGGTGTGTCGTATTCAGGCAAGTGATGCTTGCCGAATTCAAACTCAAGATTGCACATTTCGGCGATTTTCAGTGTGTTTTCAAGCGCTTCCGGCTGCAGAGGGAAAAGGTCGCGCATTTCCTCCTCGCTCTTGATGAAAAACTCGTTTGTTGCAAACTTCATTCTGCTGGGGTCACTGACGGATTTGTTCATTTGTATGCACATCAGAACGTCCTGAATATACGCATCCTCGCGTGTTACGTAATGCGCGTCATTCGTTGCAACGAGCGGGATTCCTGTTTCACGTGAGATTCTGACTATTTCACGGTTGACGACTCTTTGCTCCTCAATGCCGTGGTCCTGTATTTCAAGATAAAAATTATCCGTTCCGAAGATTGTGTAAAGCTCTTTTGCATATTCAAGAGCACCGTCAAAGTCACCGCGCAGAATAAGGCGCGGAATCGTCCCTGCAATACACGCAGAAAGGCAGATGAGCCCTTCAGAGTGCTTTCTCAGGATATCGAGGTCTATTCTCGGCTTGCCGTAAAAGCCTTCCATAAAGGATGCACTGACGAGATGAATAAGATTTTTATATCCGGTTTCGTTTTTGCAGAGAAGAACAAGGTGGGCAGGCTCTCTGTCGGCAGAGCCTTCTTTATCCGTCATAGAGCGCGGAGCCATATACACTTCACAGCCGATAATGGGCTTTATCCCCGCCGCCTTCGCCGCACGGTAAAAGTCGATAATCCCGTACATTACTCCGTGGTCGGTTATGGCAACGGCAGGCTGACCGAGCTGCTTTGCGCGCTCGCAAAGTCGGTTTATACGGCAGGCGCCGTCGAGAAGACTGTATTCGCTGTGAACATGAAGATGTACAAAGCCACTCATTTGTTCTGTGCATCCTTTCGTGATAAAATATCCTCTGAAATTGCGATAAGCTTGTTTAATCTGTGGTTAAGACCCGAGCGCCCGACTTTCCCTCCGGAGAGCTTTACAAGCTCGGAAAGGGAAAGCTCCGGGTTTTCCGTGCGGAGAATTGCCGCATCGTAAAGCTGAGGCGTAAGTGCTTCAAGCCCTGTGTGTTCCCTGATGATTTTTATTGCGTGGAGCTGGGCTTTTGCGGCATCTGCGGTTTTCGTCATATTGGCGACCTCGCAGTTTACCTTTCGGTTGATCTTGTTTCTTACGTCCTTCAAAAGCTTTGTCTGCATAAGGTCAAGCGCGGAAAGCGGCGCACCTATGCGGGTGAGAAAATCCTCTATATGTCCGCTTTCTTTTAAATAGATTATGTTGTTCGATTTTCTTGCCGCAAGCTTTGCGGGAAGCTCAAGCTCAAATAGCAGAGAGATAACCTCGCGGCTTAAGTTGTTGTGTGATGTTACAAGCTCAAGGTGATAGCCTGTTTCGGGGTCCGTTACCGAGCCGCCGGTAAGGAAGGCTCCGCGGCAGAACGCGGCGCGAGCCTCATCCGTTTCCGCAATGGCAGCGTTTAAGCGGATTGAAATTTTCGGGTCAGTCCCGAACGCGTCAAATATTTCGTGAAGCTTGTCGGCATTTTCAATTATCAGGCTGAATTTTCTGATACTCCCGACGGGAACGATTTTTTTGTCAAAATCAAATCCGAAAAGGCTTTTCAAAAGCCATGATGCACGGTGCGCAATGCTTTTGTTTTCCGTTGTGAGCTTGATTTTAGTGCTTTTGGTTGCGTTTGCAAAAAGCACCATACCGCACAGCTCTGCAAGTGCGGCTTCAGCATTCTTTATTGGCAAAGAGCACAGCTCTTCTTTTATCCTTGCAGAAAAAGTCATTTTTATGACCAATCCTTTTCGCGTGTTATAGTTTCCCGTTATACACATCCATAATAACCTCGGCGAGTCTTGCCGGGTCGTGGCGTGCAAGCGGTGTGTTTTCTGAAATCAGTGGCTTGAGGATAAGCTTTATGCCCATCTTTTCAAAATCCTCTTCATTAATCGGCATTGGCTCTGCACCCTCTGCGGCATATTTTTTTATAAGCTCGCGCGAGATTTCGGCATTGTTTGCGATGCACGTGTCAAAAAGCCCGTCATAGGAATGGTCGAAAAGGGCTTTTATGTGGTCAGTTGCAGTATAGTTTTCCGTTTCGCCGTCCTGGGTCATCACATTGCATATGTAGACCTTTCGTGCATTTGATGCACGGACGGCATCAACGATTCCGTCAACGAGGAGATTCGGTATTATACTTGTATACAGGCTTCCGGGACCGAAGATAAGAAGGCGTGCATTTGTTATTGCGCTTATGGTGTCGGAAAGTGCCTTCGGATGCTCCGGTATCATACGGATGTGGCGGATGGGGCTGTCCAGAAGTTTTTTCTGTGTGTTTATATTGGATTCGCCGCGAACAACAGCACCGTTTTCGAATTCTGCTTCTATGTGCACATCCTCCGTGGTGACGGGGAGAACCCGCCCGGTTATTGCCAGAACATCGCTCATATAGCGCACAGACTGGTAAAAAGACCCGGTCACCTGATTGAGTGCCGCCAAAAATAAATTCCCGAAGCTCTGCCCGTCAAGCAAACCCTCGTGAAAACGGTGTGACAAAAGACGGGACATAAGCTGTTCTGTGTTTGAAAGGGCTATGATACAGTTGCGTATATCTCCGGGAGGGAGCATATTAAGGTCAGTCCGAAGAACCCCGCTTCCTCCGCCATCGTCGGAAACCGCAACAATTGCCGTTATATCGTCAATGTGCTTTTTCAGGCCGCGAAGCATTGTGGAAAGCCCTGTTCCTCCGCCAATGGCGACAATGCCGTGACCGATTGAATTTTCAGGATTCATTTTATAATCTCCCAAAGATGAATTATCTTGATGCATCGCGGTGCATCTTAACCGTTCTGTAGCCGAGCGCTGCAATATGGTCCCCAAGTGCTTCGCAAAGTGTAACCGAGCGGTGCTTGCCGCCGGTACAGCCGATAGCAATGTTGAGCGAGGTTTTGCCTTCTTCTACGTATTGCGGAATGAGATAATCCGTCATGCTGTAAAGGTGGGAAAGAAAGTCCTGCGTCTGGCGGAATTTCATCACATAGTCATAAACCTCTTTGTCAAGTCCGGTTTTAGGACGGAGAGAGATATCGTAGTACGGATTCGGCAGAAAACGCACATCAAAAACAAGGTCTGCATCTGCCGGAATACCGTATTTGAAGCCGAAGGATGAAACGTTAACAATCATAGACTGGTCGCGCAGGGTGTTATCATCGAAAAACTGGATAAGCCGTGAGCGCAGATTGAGAGAGGTGAGCGCAGTGGTGTCGATTATATAATCTGCCCGTGCGCGAACCCCTGCAAGCATTTCTGTCTCTTTTTCTATTGTCTTTCCGATTGAAACGCCCTCTTCAAAGAGCGGGTGACGCCTGCGGGTTTCTTTATACCGCTTTATGATAACATCGGTTGAAGCTTCAAAATAAAGAATTTTATAATTGCAGTCAAGTGTTTTTATGCTGTCAAGTGCTTCAAAAAGCGCAGAAAAATCAATTCCGGCGCGGATGTCCGTAACAAGTGCAACCTGAGAAAAACGGCTGTTTGCGGCAATGCACATTTCCGCAAACTTCGGGATAAGCTCCGGCGGCATATTGTCAACGCAGTAAAACCCCATATCCTCGAGAACCGATGCAGCACGGCTTTTACCGGCACCGGACATCCCCGATATTATGAAAAAATCCATACTCTTTCACATTCCTTTATACAAAACAGATTTCACATTCAAGTGTTACGCCGGTCTCTTTCAAAACGGTATTCTTTATATGTTCAACAAGCCTTTTAACGTCATCGGCAGTTGCATCGCCGCGGTTTATGATAAAGCCTGCGTGTTTTTCGGAAACCTCAGCACCGCCGATTGAAAAGCCTTTGAGACCGCATTGTTCGATCAATGCTCCGGCAAAATGCCCTTCGGGACGCTTGAAAACGCTTCCGGCACTTGGAAATTCCAACGGCTGTTTTTCACGCCGGCGCTCGGCAAGCTCACGCATTTTTGAGGCTATTGCATCCGGGGTGTCTTCATAAAGGGAAAACTCGGCGGACAAAACGGTAAATGCAGGATTTTGCTTATAAATGCTTGTTCTGTAGCCGAAATTATGTTCTTTGACAGGAATTGTAAATATTCCGTCATGAGAAACGTAGGTGCTTTTTGAAAGCACCTGTGATATTTCGCCGCCGTATGCACCTGCGTTCATAACAAGAGCACCGCCGACGCTTCCGGGAATTCCGTGGGCAAATTCAAACCCGCCGAGACCGCGCCGCTGTGCGATTGACGCAACGGAAGAAAGCGTAGCTCCCGCTTCTGCGAATATCTTGTTCCCGGAAACAGAAACCTTGCTGCATGAAAGCTTGAGAACAACCCCGTCAATACCCTCATCGGAAACAACGAGATTACTGCCGTTTCCGATAATGAGAGGAGATACACCAAAACCGCCGAGAACGTCAAGCGCACATAGCGCGGCATCAACGGAGTGCGCATCAAGAAACAGCCTTGCAGGACCTCCTATTTTGAATGTGGTGTGGAGAGACATCTGCTCATCCTTGAGAATGAATAAATCCGGGATGTTGAGGAGCAGATCAGATATTGTTTTAAGCATAATGATGATTCCTTCAAAATTGATATATATTTAGTATACCACAAATGCTTTTTCTGTTCAAGGAAAAGTAACAAAGCGAAGCACATGAAAAGCATTCGGAGTAAGAAAAGAGGGGATTATAAAATCTCCCCGAGCAGCCCGTCAGCAAACAGACCGCATATTTTCACGTTTTTGATGCTGTTCTTCAGGTTATCGGTGCATTTTACGTAAACGCGCACGTAGTTTTTCGCGTGCCCGACGAAATATCCGTCACACGGCTCTTCAAAAAGAACGGAGTGTATGCTGCCGGTAAGGCTTTTAAGATACTCGCTTTCCATACGCTTTGCAACGCCGGATGCGCGGCGGGCGCGCTCGGATTTCTCCGCTTTTGTAATCTGGTTTTCCATCTTTGCCGCGGGCGTGCCTGCGCGCTTGGAATACGGGAATATGTGCATAGCTGAAAACTCACATTTTTCGATGAACGCGAGTGTGGTTTTGAATTCGTCTTCAGTTTCGCCGGGAAAACCGACAATCATATCTGTTGTAATTGCACACCCGGGAAAATAGTCTCGCAGAAGAGAAACTGAGAGATAAAAGCGCTCTGTGTCGTATTTTCTGCGCATACGTGAAAGGGTTTCATCACAACCGCTTTGCATTGAAAGATGAAAATGCGGACATAAGTTAGTAAAGCTTCTTAGCTTTTCACAAAACTCCTTTGTTATCGTTCTCGGCTCTATTGAACCGAGCCTGAAGCGGATGTCAGGAAACTCTTCGCACAGCTGTGCAACGAGCCCGGAAAGCTCTGCTTTCGGTGTTAAGTCTCTCCCGTATGAGGAAATCTCGATTCCGGTGAGAACAATCTCTTTATAGTTTTGCGCGCGTAGCTTTCTGCATTCAGCAACTGCGATGTCGGGTGCGAGAGAGCGCACCGGACCGCGGGAATAGGGGATTATGCAATAGGTGCAGAAATTTGTGCAGCCGTCCTCTATTTTCAGCATAGCGCGGGTGTGACCGTGAAGCCCGCCTGCGGGCAGGTATTCAAACTCGCGTCGTTTTAAAGAATTATCCGGTGTAAAGCTGCGGTTATTTACAGATGATATATTGCATATATTTTCAACAAACACGTCCCTTGCGGCGGTGCCGGCGATAACAGATACTCCTTCGATACTCCTTATGCTTTCGGGATTTATCTGCGAAAGACAGCCGCATACCGCGATTTTTGCGCCCGGATAATTCTTGGCAAATCTTCGGATTGCGCTTCTTGATTTCTGATCGCTCACGGCTGTTACCGTGCAGGTGTTTATCACAATCACATCTGCATTTTCAGGGCTTTCGCAAACCTCGTGCCCATGCTCTGAAAGAAGCAGGGAAAGAGCCTGTGTTTCAAATTGATTGACCTTACAGCCGAGTGTGTAAAAATAAATTTTCATAAGTTCACCTAAAATTTACATAGAAATGGTTGAAAAAAGCTTCCAAAAGTATTATACTTTATTTATATGCCAAAAGGCAACACAAAATTTGAAGGGAGACTTAAATTATGTACAATTTCAAAATTACGCTTTCGTCCATCAATGAGGTTAAAAGCTTCGTAAATGCTGCTTGCTCGCAGATGTGCGATATTGACATCATCTCCGGCAGATATGTTATCGACGCAAAATCCATTATGGGTATCTTCAGCATAGACCTCACAAAGCCCGTAACAGTTTCCGTTAACGGCACAGAGGAAGAATATAAGGCTTTCCGTGAGCTTGTTAAGGACATTGTTGTCGAGGATTAATTGAGATGATGACGATCCGGCAGCCGTTTTCTTCGGTTGCCTGATTGTTTTTTCTATGAGTATGGGAGGTTAGAGTAAATGAGTGCTTCGTTTGCTGATTTTACAAAGGATATGAAAGGAAAGCGCTGTGCCGTTATTGGTATGGGAGTAAGCAATATTCCGCTTATCCGGCTTTTGCTCTCTGCGGGAGCTGAGGTTCTTATCTGCGACAGAAAGGAAGAGCATGACGCGGCGACCGTAGAGGAGTTTCGCGCCCGCGGTGCGGAATTTTCGCTCGGAGAAGGGTATCTTTCCTCGCTCGGTGATGTTGACGTTATATTCAAAACTCCCGGTATGCGATATGACGTTCCCGAGCTTCTGGCAGCGGAAGGGCGCGGCACCGTCGTAACAACAGAAATGGAGCAGTTTTTATCCCTCTGCCCGTGCATGAGCATCGGAATAACGGGAAGTGACGGGAAAACCACAACGACTACCATTGTGGGCGAGCTGTTAAAACAAGCGGGGAAGCGCGCTTTTGTCGGCGGAAACATCGGAAAACCGCTTCTTGCCGATACAGGCAAAATGACAAATGACGATTTTGCCGTTGTTGAGCTTTCATCGTTTCAGCTTATGAATATAAAGCACGGCACGGACATCTCGGTTATAACAAACATAACGCCTAACCATCTTGATGTGCACAAATCCATGGAAGAGTATACCGAGGCAAAGCGTCAGATATATAAAACATCGGACGGAAAGGTTGTTCTCAATTTTGACAACGAGGTTACAAGAACAATTGCGAAGGAGCTTGAGGGGCGCGCTGTTTTGTTTTCGTCAAAGGAGCTTCTGAAAGACGGGTATTGCGTGGAGGAAGGCTTTATTGTATTCAGAAACGCAGGAAAAAACGAAAAAATCCTCGCTCTTTCCGATATAAAGATTCCCGGAATGCACAACGTTGAAAACTATATGGCGGCGATTGCGGCGACAAGCGATTTTGTATCGCTTGATGATATCCGTACCGTTGCACGCGAGTTTGGCGGAGTGGAGCACCGTATGGAGCTTGTACGCGAAATTTCCGGAGTTAAGTTTTATAACGACTCAATTGCATCAAGCCCGACGCGGACCATAGCGGGACTTCGTGCGTTTGACAAAAAGGTTATTTTAATCGCCGGCGGATATGATAAGAAGATTCCGTTTGATGAGCTTGGACCTGCCGTTCTCGATTACGTAAAAACACTTGTGCTTGTAGGTGCAACTGCGGGAAAAATCCGCGCGGCGGTTGAAAATACGCCCGGTTATGATGCGGGAAAGCTTCCGGTAATTATGTGTACGTCATTTGAGGATGCCGTAAAAGCGGCATCGGAGAGTGCGGAAGCGGGCGATATCGTTACGCTTTCACCTGCGTGTGCATCGTTTGATATGTTTGATAACTTTATGCTCCGCGGGAAGTATTTTAAAGAGCTTGTAAATGCGCTTTAATCTTCGATGTATATCGGGGATTGCGTAAACGTGCTTCCCTGAGATATGGGAGCTTTCATGAAAAGTGAATATATATCATCTGCGCGTCGTTCGAGGGCGAAAAGGGTTTGCAATCTTTCGTCCTCGTTTTTTATTGAGGAAGGACGAGTGATTATTGGAATTTGTGAAAGCTTTTTAGCCTTTTTTATAATTTCACGGCCGCGGTTGTTGAATGCGAGTATACGGGCGTAAGGAACGCGACCGAGTGACAGGGAGGAGTCTATATCCAAAAAAGCGTTGAGGAAAATTCTGCGGATGCGCGCGTGTGCATATCGCTTTGTTTTTGCAAGGTCTACGGCATCTGCCACGCTGTGGCTTTTTTCTACTGCGTCAAAAAGACGAAACTCCAGTCCCTCGGATACATCGCCGTATTTTGCAAAATCTTCGGGGGTCAGCCTTTTTAAAACGGACATTATCGCGCGGTCTGCCGCAGATGAAAAGACAGGTGCCGTACCTTTTTCTGCTTCTTCCTCAAAAAGCATTGCAGAGGATCGCGGAACGAACTTCGAAAAATCCTCTCCGCGGGAGATAAGCTCTCTGATATATGAAGCAGAGGCAATGCTTTCCGATGCCTGCGTGCTGTCGTGAGAAGCGCCCGTGCGTTTGATAACGATGGGGCGTATGGGAGATTTCAATCGCGTTATAGCTTTAAGGTATTCCACAGCAAGAATGTTGTTTGCCTCTGCGATGAGCGGTGAGAGCGAGCTGTCAACCTTTGCGAGCGCACGCTCGCGTGCGGCGGCAAAAGAAATTCCGGAGGAGTATTCTTCCATAACTTTCGCATCAAAGTCTTTATCCGTGAAAATCTTCGCGATCCTGAGAAGCTTTTTTTCGTCGGCACATTCCGCACCGAATGAAATTGATGAAACAACCCCGAGTGCATCGAGCACTGAAACCGCTCCGGCGGCAAAACGCTCCGCGGAGGAGATTGACCACGGCACAGGAAGCTCTATAACAACATCTGCTCCGGAGCGAACAGCAGAGGCAGCACGCGCCGTCTTCGGCATTATTGCAAAATCTCCGCGCTGAACGAAATTTCCGCTCATAACGCAGATTATTCCGTCTGCCCCGCGCTGCCTTGTTTCTTCAATCTGATACAAATGTCCGTTGTGGAAAGGGTTGTATTCACAGACAATGCCGCAAATGTTCATAAAAAATCACCGTCTTTTGTAAAAAACTCTTGCAAAAATCCGCTAAATGGGATAAAATATATAGAGTTGTTTATTTATCAATATTATCTGTATACTATTTTAACTGTATTTGGCGTAATTTGCAAGCTAAATGACAGAAATAATTTACCGAAAGGAACGGAAAGTATTATGAAAATTCTTGTTATCAACGCAGGAAGCTCATCCCTCAAGTACCAGTTCATGGAATCCGAAGGCGGCGAGGTGTTCGCAAAAGGTCTTTGCGAGCGTATCGGCATTGACGGTCGCCTTACTCACAAGGTTCCGGGACGTGACGATGTAAAGGCTGATATCGCAATGCCCACACACGGTGAGGCAATTCAGGCAGTTCTTGATATCCTCGTAGATCCGGCTAAGGGCGTTATCGCATCCACAGACGAAATCGCAGCTGTAGGTCACCGCGTTCTCCACGGCGGTATGGAATTTACGGCAAGCTGCCTTGTAGACGATAAGTGCATCGCTGCAATTGAAAAGTGCATTCCCCTCGGCCCGCTTCACAACCCGGCAAATCTCACGGGTATCCGCGCATGCCAGAAGGTTATGCCCACCACTCCGCAGGTTGCGGTTTTTGACACTGCATTCCATATGACAATGCCGCCGAAGGCTTACATATACCCGATTCCGTATGAGTATTACGAAAAGGACGATGTCCGTCGCTACGGCTTCCACGGAACAAGCCACCGTTATGTTTCCGCTCGTGCAATTGATATGCTCGGCAATCCTGAACACAGTCGCGTTATCTGCTGCCACCTCGGCAACGGTTCATCCCTTTCCGCTGTTGTTGACGGCAAGTGCGTAGACACCAGCATGGGTCTCGGCCCGCTCGCAGGCTTCCTTATGGGAACACGCGCAGGCGATATCGACGCAACAATCCTTGAGTACCTCATGGGCAGATATGGCTATGACATCAAGGAAATGAACAACATCCTCAACAAGAAGTCCGGCGTTCTCGGTATCTCCGGCGTAAGCTCTGACTTCCGTGATCTTGACGAAGCTGCTGCAAACGGCAACGAGCGTGCGCGTCTCGCTCTTGACAAGTTCATCTATGAGGTTAAGAAGTTCATCGGTGCATACTCCACCGCTATGGGCGGCGTTGACGCTATCGTATTCACCGCAGGTATCGGTGAGAACTCCTGCGATCTCCGTGCAGACATCTGCAGCGGTCTTGAGTATATGGGCGTTAAGATGGATGAGGAGAAGAACAAGGTTCGCGGCAAGGAAACAGATGTTTCCGCTGCTGACTCCAAGGTTAAGATTTTTGTAATCCCGACCAACGAAGAGCTTATGATTGCAAAGGATACAGAAGAAATCGTTAAGGCTCTTTAAGCTGACAGTATAAAATAATATCAACCCCGCCGTTTGGGAAGGCTTTTCCCAAACGGCGGGATTTTTGGATAACGAAAACTACCGGCAGTGCCGGTAGTTCCAAAAAGCTTTAGCTATGGGTGGAAAAATAATCCTCCTTTGTTTAAAATAGAAGTGGGTTTGCCAACCACAACAAAGAAACAAAGG
>SVLF01000145.1 GCA_015068085.1 Oscillospiraceae bacterium | reverse complement strand
CCGTTTATTGTTATTATAACGGCAATTCCGGAACTGTATAAAAGCTTGGAAAAGCGCGGAGTTCCGGACGATATTATTTCCCAAACTTTGCGCCAGTTTGAAGACTGCGTGTATCTCACCGAGGAACGCACCGGCATACCGGGCTACCTCAAACGGTATTTTGACCATATGCAGCTCTATGTTGATGAGAAGATACTCAATATCGGAAGACTTCGCTTCCAGATTGTGCCGGAGCTTGAAAGTAACATTACTGTCCTTGAAAACAAAGCAGGAAAGCTTGCTGTTCTGTTTGACGGTGCCAAGATAAATTCTGCCGGCATGCTTTTGGGCACACCGCCGGAAGGAGATAACGAAAAAAGCTTCCGCGCCGATGTTACGGAAACGGAAGATAGTTTTATAGGATACCGTGCAGATGAAAAAGGGAACTGTGCGTCTGAGCCTTCTGAATATCCGAAAAGCGAATGGCAGCTGCTTCTTAAAAAGGGTGATCCAATCCTTTCGGTGCATATCCCGAATAAAGGGGCGCTTACAAAAGAGGCGTGCGAAGAAAGCTATGCGCGCGCACGCGAGGTCTTTAAAGATTGTTATCCGGAGTTTCCGTATAAAGCATTTCATTGCCATAGCTGGATGCTTGATGCGAAGCTTCGTGAATTTCTTCACGAAAGCTCAAATATCCTTACATTTCAGAATAAATACACTCTGTATGCAGGTGAAACGGAAGGAATTGATGTTTTCAACTTTGTGTTCAAAATGCAGTACACAAAAGAAGTTGATTACAACAGAATACCCGAAGATACAAGCCTTCAGCGAGCGCTGAAAAAACTGTACCTTGACGGCAAGTATATTTATGAATACGAAGGGGTATTTATAAGCGAGTAGATATAATGGCTCCTCGTTTGTTTGCTATATCATATTGTCTGATTTATATCCTGTTTTGGTAGTGTTTTTTTTGAAGAATTTAGATTAGAATTGAAAATAAACATAAAGAGGAGAAGAAAAAATGGATAACATCATGAAAAGCAAGGTTTTAAGCTACATAGAAGAAAATAAGGAGAGGCTTTTTGAAATCCTTTCGAAGCTTATAAAAATAAACTCTGAAAATTTCGGTACAGATGGAAACGAAAAAGAGATAGCAGAGCATGTTGCAAAGCATCTTGATGAGCTTGGCGCAAAAAGCGATGTTTACCCGCCTGACAGTATTCCGGGATTTTGCGAGCATTTTGAGTACCTTGCCGGAAGAAACACCGATAAGCGCCCGAATGTTACCGGGATTGTAAACGGAACAAACCCAAAGAAAAAGCTTATGTTCACGGCACATCTTGACACTATGCCGATAGGCGATGAAGACCTCTGGAGTGTAAATCCGCTCGGTGGAGAGATTAAGAATGACAGAATTTACGGCAGAGGCGCATGCGATGACAAATACGCAGTTGCAACAGTTCTGTTTATCTTGGAAGCTTTTAAGAGTCTCGGTATTACACTCTCAAACGACCTGTATTTTACGGGTTATTGTGACGAAGAATTCGGTGGCGGTAACGGCGCACTCGCGGCGTGTCTTAAATATCCCGTTGATGTATATGTGAACCTCGATTGTAAGAATATGCGCATCTGGAGTTGCGCTGTTGGTGGCAGACGCGAAAAACTTACTATTATGAAGAATGAGCCGTGCATCACCGTTGACGATATGATTGATGCAATTTCTGTTGCAAAGGAAGAACTTCACAAATTCGGAGAGATGAGATATCGCGAGCTTTTGGAGAATCCTAACTTTAACGGAACAAGCATTCCTGAGCAATCAATGCGAATCCTCTGTATGCAGTCAGGTCTTAATACCAACGATCGCAACTGCGCTCATATTGAGTTTTCATACTATACGGATAAACCGGAAGAAGAAATAAAGAAGGAACTGGATGCTTTAGCTGAACGCATCAACGCGCGAATGAAAGGGCGCGATGTGTATGTCAAAGCTATCACTCCGGTAACGCGATATTTCAGATATGCTTTTACGGAGCCGGATAATGAGTATATCAATCTTCTCAAAAACGCAGGTAAGGAAGCGATAGGTGAAGAGATAATCGAAGAAGCGTCCTGCCTTTCTGACCTAAATATACTCATCAATAACGGAAGCCGGAAAAGCTTCTCCTTCGGTATCGGACGCGATTTCAACGTCGAGGGCGGAGCACACTTAAAGGATGAATTTGTTGAGTGTGACAGACTTACGGATTATGCAAAGACCATAGCGGCATTTGTCTGTGATTGGGATATGCAATAAATAATTGATATATAATTTTATAACAGCACACCGCACAAGATTCAGTTCTTGTGCGGTGTGCTGTTATTGTGTTAACGAATACCACGGGCTATGCCCGTGGTTCAAAAAAGCTTTTAGCTATGAGTAGAAAAAAGAAACCTCCTATGATAGAATGAGTGCAGGTTCGCCAACCGCACAAAATCAAAGGAGGTAATCAAGTATGAAACTTGATACAGAAAGTTTAGCACATACTAA
>SVLF01000076.1 GCA_015068085.1 Oscillospiraceae bacterium | reverse complement strand
ATCGCCATCCATACCATTGATTGCATCAAGCCCAAAGGACGAGAGAACCTCAACAGCCTTTTGAACATCATCTCTTGTGGCATCAACTTCCGGAAGAGTATTTTCTTTTCCAAGCGCTGCATATTTCGCTTTTGCGAAGCTGTGGTATCCAAGCACTTTTATTTTTCTTATATTCTTAAGTCCGGATAAGAACTCTCCTATCGCAGTACACTCACAGTCATTATAACCCGGAACATACGGATAGCGGATTTCCGCTTTGCAACCGCGCTCATCAAGCTTCCTTAAATTTTCAAGAATAAGACTGTTATCCTGCCCTGTGCAACGCCTATGAACGCCCGGATCTATCGCTTTTATGTCATACAGAAACTCATCAGTATATGGAATTATCCTTTCAAATGCATCAAAGCTCACAAATCCGCAGGTGTCAATATCCACGCTTATTCCTCTGCCATGAAATATACGAGCAAGTTCTTCGGCAAAAGCAGGTTGTGAAAGGCACTCTCCACCGGAAAAGGTAACTCCGCCACCACTGGTTAAGAAAAACGCTTCATCTTCAAGAACTTTTTCTGCAAGTTTTTCTGCCTCCCATTCTTCTCCGTAAAGAACTCTGGCATCGGCAGGACACGCTTCTGTGCATTTATAACAGAAGGTACATTTGTCATAATCACGGACAAATCCTTTACCGAGCGCTCCCGGAGCGCATGCCTCAATGCAGCCTCCGCAGTTTATACACTTGTGTGGATACATCGCAACTTCTTTTTCAAATGATAATGTATCCGGATTATGACACCATACACACCTTAGTGGGCATCCTTTGAAAAAAACAGTAGTACGAAGCCCTTTTCCGTCGTGAACCGCCATTCTTTTAATATTGGTTATAAGTCCCTTCAAGACACTCACTCCTTTTCAGAGCGTTCTATATATTCATCCTGCTGTTCTTTCGGAAGATTTGCAAAAAGTTCGTTCCACCCGCAAAGCCTTACCTGAAGATTAGGATAATTCTCAGGATTCTTCTGTGCATCTCTTAAAACCGTCGTATCCAGAACATTATAATGGATTGAAAATCCGCCTCTGTCAAGATACGTTTTAAGCGTTGAATACAATACATGAAGCCCATTATCACCTTTCACGGCAGATGAATGGAGATCGAGGTCAAGTGTTACAGAATTTGGTGCCTGCGTTGCATCAATTTCCGTCACCGAAAGAATGTGTCCCGTTGCGCCTTCACGATCTGCACCGAATGATGCGCTTGTATTAAGCGAAGTACTCTCACCTTTTAGTCTTCCATCAGGTGTTGCAGCAAGTTTTTCACCCATCAACCACCGCACAGTTATGGAATGAAGACCAAGCCGGTATACTCCCCCTTTTTCATTAGGAACCGCATTTATCATTAAAGCAAGTTTTTCCGCAAGCTCTGCCGCATATTTGTCAACTTTTTTATCTCCCATTCCGTATTTAGGGAACTTGTTTTTCGCGGTAATACGAAGCTTTTCCTGTCCTTCCCAGTTGTTTCTCATAAGCTCACAAAGCTCATCGAAGGACATCATCTTATCATCATATACCATTTTCTTTACTGCCATAAGCGAATCAACTGCAGTTGCAAGTCCAATACCACAAATAGAAGTATTATTATATTTTGCACCAAATGATGCAAACACATCTTTACCCTCTTTTACGCTCTCACCAAAAGTGGATGTGAAAAACGGAGCGGCGTGAAGTCTTGGATATATTGTTTCCATCGCACCTATATACTTTTTTGTGCTTTCCACAAGATACTCAAGTTGACGCAAAAATTCCGCATAAAATTCCTCAAATGTTTCAGGCTTTTTTTCAATCGGCAAGCCGAGCCGACATCCGGTAAACATATCCTTGCCGGAATTGAGCGCAAGTTCTATTGCTTTTGCAACGCTGAGTCTGCCCGTCCCGGGGCACGTAAGCTCACCACGGCCGCCACATTCGTAGCAACCGTCTATATGATAATCAAAGGTATCTTCTTCTGCAATGCCGAGACGAAGCAACGATTCCCTTAACACCCTGTCCCCGAAGAAGCATATGCTGTTTGCTCCTTCCCTCACTCCGTCAAGAGCAAATTTAAGAAATTCTTCATCAGGTTTTTCCGCACAGATAATGTGTATTTTAACACACGGCGGTTTGAGTTTTCTATATTCATCTATAAACACAAACGAAAGTTCGTTTGTGAGGTCTTTTCCGTCTTTGTCTGTTCCTCCAAGTGCGAGCGGCTGATTTTCAATAATACCATGGTCGTTTATTTCTGCAAGAAAAGCCGCCACAAGCTCGTGTACCTCCGCATTACAGCTTTCCTTATAAAATGGATAAAGAAGGCTGTCAAGCCTGCCAAAGGTTCGTATCCACGTCTGCTCCGTGAAATCCTGAAGAAAATAATGAAGGAGAATCATCTGAAAGCCTTCAAACAAATTTGAAGGCGGTGCGACAAGAAGATTAGAAAGTCCGCGGGCTATGCGTTCTCTTCCTTCTTTTTCAGCTTTCTGCGCCGCTCTTTTTATAAATCTTTCCGCCGCATTATACTGACGGAGAGAAGCAGAGAAAAATCGCTTTTTCTGTTCGTCGTCCCCCGCTTTTTCTGCAGCATCCTCTATACGCTTTTTAAGCCCGACGAAACCAAGAGATATTACATCGTTCCAATTCGGGCAGGTATGCCCAAAATCAATATTCATTTGCAAAGTATTTGTTCTGATAAGATTGTTATAATGCTCATCTTCAATATAGGGAAACTCTTTGTTGAATCTGCTTGTTATAACTGAAAAATGCTGTGGAAAGTTCCCTCTTACAAGATCTGTGTGGCAGAAAAAGGTATTTGTATTCTTAAAGGATATTTCGCAATTATCCAAAATGAATTCGGTCATTTCGGCATCTGTCAGAAGCGCATCATTTCCATCTATAGGGATGAAACGGAGCACTTTTTCTTTTAAATTATCGGCATTTCTGTTAATCATAATATACACCTCGAGTTTTTTATCAGCTCATTACACTTCCTGCAGATTTATTATACATCAATTAATACACACCAGGCAATGTTTACATAATTATCCCTTTAACGAAATCCCTGTTTCGCCTGATACAAAACAGGGATCTCAGGGAGCTTTTTATCGTTTTGCGATGAGATGAATTTCTTTTCCTGTATTCAACGTGATTTTATTATCCATTGCGGTATATACTTTTCCGTTATTATCAACAAATGTCATATTCCTCTGCGTTTCGGGAAGCTCTATGGTTATTTCTTCACCATTAAAGTCTGCTCTGATGAATATATCGTAAATCTGCATGTCTTCCCATTTTACGTCTACGGTATATCCGCCGCGTGCGCGCAGTCCGCGGTATGAGCCGTAAGACCAGTCATCAGGAAGCGCCGGAAGCAACGAAATCACGTCTTCATGGCTTTGGATAAGCATTTCGGTAATACCGGCACAAACACCGAAGTTTCCGTCCACCTGAAACACTTTTCCACCACCGCTCATGCACAAGCCAAACAAATTATGGCGCATCGAACGTTGAATAAACTCCAAAACCTTTCCTCGTGCCGCATTACCGCGACGAAGCCTTGCTAAAATACAGATGACCCATCCATAACTTAAGCCCACACTGCCTATTCCCATACTTCCGGGCTCCGGTGCAGCAGAAAACTTTCGGTCAATAGTGGTAGACACTGCTTTGTAAAGCTCCGGAGTTGCACGTGTTATGGCATTATCCGGATAAAAGCCAAACGTTTGCGACATATGTCTGTGTCCGACTTCTGTTTCCTCATAATCCTCTATCCATTCCATAAGCTGACCGAATTTTCCGACTCTGAACGGTGGAAGTTTTTCTTTCGCCGCTTTTATTTTTTCAATACAGTCATCAGAAATTCCAAGAATCTCTGCCGAGTCGATAAGTATACGGAAGAGGCCACCGATAATTGCGACGTCCATGGTTGAACTCATAGCAAGGAAACATCTGTACTTTTCTCCGTTTTCATCCTCAACAAAATAGCGGTTTTCCGGACTTGAGCTCGGCGCATAAACAAGCTGCCCCTTCTTATCTTCCATCATATTTTCCAAGAAGAATATTGCCGACTGCTTTATAAACTCATACGCTATGTTGCGCAAAAAGTCCTTATCCTTTGTGAACAGGTAATGTTCCCACATATGGAAGCAAAGCCAGCTTGCACCGTGCGGCCACAATCCCCAGAGCCCGTCCGCGACAGATGTAAACCCGTAAATATCGCTTAAGTGATGAGCTACGCATCCGTTTGTTCCGTAAGCTATTTTTGCCGTTTCCTTTCCCGATTCGAGAAGATAGTTATTCATATAATCAAACAACGGGAGGTGACACTCGGATAAGTTTGCCGTCTCAGCCGGCCAGTAATTCATCTGGAGATTAATATTAAAATGGTAATCCGAGCTCCACGGAGCGATCATATCCCCAGCCCATAACCCCTGAAGATTTGACGGAAGAGAACCCGGACGACTTGAAGAAGCCAGCATATATCTTCCAAACTGCCATACAAGTGCGGCTATTCCCTGATCCGGATACCCGTTGATTCCAATTGCTGAGCGACGAAAACGTACCGGAGAATTTTCAATCTCGGAAAGTTCCGGCAGATTTATCTCTGCGCGAGACATAAGCGACAGAAAATCATCTTCGTGGCGTTTGCGCAAAACCGCATACTCTTTTTCTTCCGGAAGCTTTGCAGCCTTTATAAAATCTTCGCCGTGTCTGAACTGCGTTGCAATATTGATATATACACAAAAGCTCTTTGCTCCGGAAACGAAGATGTCCCCGTCCTCACAGCTCACCTGCCCGTCGGATACTACACGGGCTTTTACGCAGAATTTATGGTTTCCTCTTACGGTGTGTGCAACAGCAATAAGCTCACCGCTCTGAGAACTTCTTTCCTCTGTATATTCACGATCAAAGGATATCCATGCATTCAAAGTGTCCTTTGATGACGTTACGCGATAAGCAATAACGTTATCAGGATATGATGAGAAACACTCACGGGTATAATGAGAACCGAAGCGGTCATACGAAACAGTGGCTACACCGCGCATAAGGTCAAGCTCATTACGGTAATTTTTGCAGTGGTCATTCTCGTGCAGGGATATATTGAGAAGACCTGCCGATTCGTAGGAACAAATACGCGTAAAGCAATCTCCCATAATTTTATTTGCCAGCTTTTCCGCTTCTGCAGGCTTATCGGCAAGGAAAAGCTGGCGGATTTCGGCAATTTTTTCCTTCATTGCAGGATTCGGTCCTGGCTGTTCCTTAGATGACCATATGGTTTCTTCACTTAAGTATAGGGTTTCTCGGGATATTCCGCATCCGAGCACTGCACCCAATCTTCCGTTTCCTACCGGAAGTCCTTCTTCCCAATTTCCCGGGACAACATCGTTATAAAGAACATATTCGCGCATTTTATCACCTCAAAATTTTGCGTGGCAGATTATCACACTGCCTGTGGATTTATTACTATTGCAGCTATCGCCAGTATTACGGCGAGGATATTTCCAAGACTTTGCTTTTCCTTGAAAACAAAAAGTGAAACCAGAAATCCTCCGATAAGGATTATTGACGAATTCAAGACGGCATATGCCGATGCCGGAACAACAGCAAGCACAACTACCTGCAACACAGATGCTATGTTCATCATAGCTGTCCGCACACCAATGTTTGCTGCTTGCGGAAGTGTGTAAATACTGAGAATCTCTCGTCTGCCGTTTTGCGAGAAAAATGACTTTTTCAATATCGCAAAACGCAACATCATTGCACACACGGTAACAATCATTATGTTCGTGAGCAAGAAGTATGAAAGTGAGCTGCATACCCGTGTGTCCTTAGCATAAAGCTGCATCTGAACTACCGGTGCTCCGTTCATCAGAAATACCATCGCACAGATAAAAACTGTTTTCCACGACAGCCGTTTATCCCCTGCTTTTCCTCGGATGAACGGAAGCACCGATGCCGTTACAATAAGAACCGACGAGATAACAAGCCTTACCGTAACCGCTTCTCCGAAATACGCGATTCCGAAAAGCGACGGAATAAGAATGCTTCCCGACATTGCGAGAACTGCAACAACCGATACAGAAACACATTCAAGCGCAAAAATCTGAAATGACAGCATTGCTATATCCGTAATCGCATACACGACGGCATAGATAAATGTAGGCATATTTACATCGACTATGAATCTCGATGCTATCAAAAAATACACACATCCAAAACTCGCGTTTATGAGGTTATACATCATTAGATGCCGGATTCCCGACTCAGTCTTTTGCTGAAAGCTTTTTGTCAGCGCTGTATATCCCACAGACAGGAGTGAGGAAATGACAAGCAAAATATACATATTTTTTCTCCTCAAAAACTTTTATTCTGAATTTATGTGCCGTAAAGCAAATACGAAAACGGATATTTCACATCTTTGAACGAATTTTGCAGCACAATTGTTTTATAAAATACTTTCCTTACTTCACTCTGTTATATGCCTCTTCATAGACTGCTAAAAGCTCATCAATCGGAAGCTCGGAAAGCTCTTTTACGTACTGATCCCATTCGCTGAGCGGTCTCTTGCCGATAAGGAATTTATCGAGATTTTCATTAGTAAATGTGGTGAGCGTTGTATTAAGATCCGCAAGGCTTTCAATCTCTTCTTCGGAAAGCGGAAGCCATGCAGACGGATTGAGATTTGCAACGGTATGCTCAAGAAGGAAATCCGTTACCTCATACTGCTCTTTAGAGATCGTTGCGCCGATTGCATCCGGATCGAAGCGGATATTTAATCCATGCGTATTTACACCATAAAGACTCTGAACAGACTGGGCATCATCTTCCTTTATAAACGTTTTCTCTCCATTTACAACCTCGTATGTTTCTCCCTCTTTGCCCCACGAAACAATCTCACATGCTTCATCTGTGTAAAGCCAGTTGATAAATCTGAACGCATTTGCAATGTTGCCTGCTTTTCCGGTGTTCGGTACGCCGTAACCCTGCGGCGGGTTATTGTACTTATTTACCTTATTGGAGCCTCCCTCTGCCTTCGGCGGCATCATTGCAGCCATCGTGAACTCGGGATTGTTTGTGCGCGCAAGATTGTTGAAAAAGTCAATACGCACCTGATATTCCGGCATGATGAAGCCACGGCTTGTTGCTACAAGCTCCTGCCATGCAGTTGTGCTCATTGTGTTACAATCCGGAGCCGCAAGACCTTCGTTGATCATCTTATTAAGGAATGTTATAATATCGCGCATTGTTTCTTCGCGCGGACCGTAGCACCATTTTTCCGCTTCAAAATCGTAATAAACTCCGTTTACAAAGCCTTCCTTCCATGATGCGCCGATAACACTTACATTATTGAGTGCGTTGCGTATGCTGAACGGATAGGAATCCGGATACAGCTCTTTAAGCTTTTTTGAAACCTCATAAAGCTCGTCCATTGTTTCCGGAGTTTTCAGACTGTGCTTTTCAAAGATATCCTTGCGATAGAGCCAGCCACGGATGTTTGTGCTGCGCTCAAGTCCGTGAACCGGCGAATAATAAATCTTTCCGTCTGCTTCAGCGCGGGTGTCTATCATCCAACGTTCATTCTCTGGAACATTATCCCAGAACGCCTTATAATCCGGAAGGAATTCTTCATAATCGTCAAAAGCAAGGAATGCCCCCTGATCACAATAGCTTCCGAAAGTTTTGCTCTTTGAACCAAAGCTTATGAGATCCGGAAAAGTTTCCGGTGCTGCCAGCATTATACCAAATTTTGTGCTGAAATCACTTTCAGGAACAGCAACAACATTGACCGTTCCGCCCACAGCGTCCTTTACATATTCCCATATCTTCCAGTTTTCGTCATACGGCCATGACGGATGGCTTGCAACCATAATTTCAAGAATTGCATCATCGGGAATTACTTTTCCTTCTGGAATATCATACGATACTTCACCGGACATTCCTTTTTCTGTTCCGTCCCCGCCGCAAGCGCAAAGTGTAAGCAGCATTACGGATGCAAGAACAAGTGCAAGAAACTTTTTCATTGTGGTTTTCCTCCTTGATTTCTATAACACTTCTGTTTCCTTTTTTATTATAGCGGAGAGCGGACGCTCTCCGCTATAATAACATTTTTTCAATTATTTTGTGTAAGAGCCGTCGGTAATCATCCGGTATGTGCTTCCGCTCTTAAGAATCGCGTAACCGGTGTATGTACCTGCCTCGTCTGCGATGACGGTAAACTGGTCTCCCGGAGAAGTCATAGCAATTCTTGTTTCAGAGGTACTGTTTTTCCACATAATACCCTTTTCAACAACATCACTTCCAAATCCGATAAATTCTGCCATTATGCCAGTTTCGGAACCCACCGTAAAATCATCGATGATTATCTTCATTGCTTTTGTAATTGGAATATGCGCCTCATATACTGCCTCTACTGTGCAGGTCTCCCATGCCTTGAAGGTGTAGGTTGAATCAACGCTTACGATTTCAGAAACGCCATTTACTTCCTTCTTCCAGCACTTGAAGTTTGCTGTATCAGGATCAGCTGTGCAGGTGATAGTTGTGCCGTAAGGAACCGTCTGTGCTTTTCCATCAACCGTTACGGTAACGTTATCTCTCTCCATATCTGCATACTTTGCGACCTTGATGTTTCCACCACAATCTTCCCAAGCTTCTGCTGTGCCAAGTCCGGGAATTGACGGATACGCCGGTGCTGTGTTGCTCTTTGCAATAAGCTGACCGTCAATGTTGTAATATTCCGGTGTTGTTGTATCTGCAATATCACCTTCGTATACTGCGATAATGAAGTTGTTTCCATTGTTCTCCGGAACGTAACCCTCAAGCTTATTTGAGAAGGAAATAATTTTCTTTCTTGTTTCCATTCCCTTCGCCCAGTAAAGGAACTTATCGCCTTCTTTATCTTCAGCAGGAGCCTCAATATTGTAACCGTTTGCGGTCAATTCTGCATCAATAACATCTCCGCCTATCGTTAATCCCGTCATCGACGGTGCAATGTATGCGTAATTATCCGTCTCATCGTCCGGTGTAAATGCATTGGTAAGAGCTTTGTCCGGTTCAGGAGCAGGTGCGGTAACTGTAACCGTGACTTCGTTGGATTTTACAAGACTGTCTTTAGACTCTGCCCAAATGGTCGCTTCACCTACACCGATTGCAGTGACAGTTCCGTCTGCTGCAACTTCTGCAACCTTATCATTATTTGTTTTATAAACAACGCCACCTGCTGCTATCGGCTTATTTGTGATAGTTCTGTCAAGTTCTGCCTCATTTGTTGTTCCGCTGACTACAGCAGAAATAGATGTTTTATCTAAAATTTCAAGAGAAGTACTTCCGAGAGAAATCTCAAGATCAGGATCTATAATCTCTGCAAGGTAAATATTAAAGAACTTATAATCCTCTTTTTCTGCTGTCATAGCCGAGATAAGTTCATCACCAGGAACTGTATATAAAACAGTGTCTGCAACCTGAGTAGGAACTGCCTGCTTAAGCAATCCGGTTGTGAGAATCTTGTTTGAATCTATGCAATAATCTTCAACTGATGTTTTTCCTGAAATCGGTGAACTTATATACCAGTTGATTGCTTTACCGATGTGATGTTCAACATATGCGTCAAATTCAGGTACATAAAATCCTGCCTTTGTGGGTGCCTGCAGTGAAAGTGCATACGCCAACGGACTGTCTACACCTTTGGTATCAAGGTAGAAGATAAGACTATCACCCGGTGTACGTACCATTCCGACAAGAGATTGTCTGTTTGCCTCAATTATATCTGCTATGTCAAAATGTTTCCAACCGTGTGTGCCGTAATCGTCTATTGCAGAAAGAGCTTTGGCACCATCTCCACCCCACGCCGTGCAGTTTAAAACATACTGTCTGCCGGCAAGTTCACCTTCTACAGTAACGGTAGCTTCAGTTCTATACTTTCCATCTTTTGTTTCAGCCCAAATCTTTGCTTTTCCTTTTCCTACCGCAGTCAAAGCTCCGTCAACAAATTTTGCAACGTTTTCGTCAGAACTTCCGTACACAAGAAACTCTCTTGCTACATCAAAGCTTATATCGGATGCAGTACTTTGTCCTTCAGGAAGTGTCTTGCCTGTGATGGTTACGGGCACAGCAACACTATCATTTGAAGTGTCTCCATTTCCGACATTGAGTGCAAATGTTGTCTGCTTGAATGCAATTACAGGCTCAAGTACTTCCGTGAGTTTCAAAGATGTAAATCGATAATCTTTTGAACTTCCGGTCATCCCTACAACAAATTCATCGCCGGAAGTTGTGTAAATTGCTTTAGCCAACTTAAACTCTGTTCCACCGGTAGTGAATGATACTTTATCTTCGTCTTTCGTATAATCGAGAATATTATTTTTTGTTCCGTCAAGCTTTTTCAAGAAGATACTTGAAGGGTTGTTTCCGCTTGAGTTTTTATAAAGCGACGGAACATAAAATGCACTTTTGTCCGGAGCCTCAAATGCAAGAGCAAGGGCAAGCTGTGGTCTCATAGATGAAGCAGGTTTTCCGCTGACCTCCAATGGCAAATTCAACTGAAGAAAATCATCACCGCTTGAATTATAGTATAATCTGAAAACATCACTGCGGCACTCTACAGCCTTTTGGATTGTATCATCATTTGTAGCAAGCCATCTCCATTTACGATTTCCGTAACCCGTGTGGTATTCTTTGAGAACGGAGTATGTTGTATCCCCTACCGGATAATCAATATACTGGTCATTTGTTCTCTGTGTCAATACCAAAGGAATATTGCCACCTGATGTTTCAAATTTGTATGTTTCTACATACGATGTTTCTGCAGAATCCACAGCAAATGCTGTTGGAAAAAGAGAAATTATCATTATTGTTGCGAGGATGATTGATAAGAATTTTTTCATTGTTTTTTCCTCCATTTTTATATTTTTTATTTGAACGTATTGATGAGATTTGCAAGCTCGTTTGCAAGCTTTTCGGCAGTTCCTTTTTCGTATCTTGCCGCGCTTGCCTCGTAGCCTTCCTCATCATACGCAGTTTCTGTAGGGTAATACCCCTCAAAACCATTTGCACAACACGCGGGAATCGTGAGCGCAAAACGTGATTTTTCCTTCACGATAAATCCCGCTTCGGTGAACGGCTCGCCCGGAAAACCTGCAAAGGCAGCATCACCTATGCAAATTGCAGAAACAGGCAATTTCCGTTCTTCTCCAAGCGCTTCAATCGCCATAATTCTTCCGGCTTTTGCAACAGCCCAACGGGGATTTCCTGCAATTCCGGGAATGCTTTCCGCGTCATAAGTGCGGTTGTATTCATCAATTATCCGCTTTGCCTCCGGAATTTCTTCCGGTGTTCCGCGATTATATTTTACAACCACATTTTTCTGTGCAAAGGAGATTTTATCTCCCTCAAGCTTTTCACGAAGCTCGTAGTTTGAGACAGCCGCCATTGCGATTTTCCGTCCCATATACCGTGCGCGGTCATAGCCACCACGGCATTTGTCTTCTCCGAGAGTTAAGTCAAAGTGGTTGCTGTCGCCCTGTGCACCGTTTATGAACATGCAGAGAGAATTGTCAATCAGCTTTTCATATGTATCGCGTACGAACTTCGGATAATCTGCCGATACGCCACACCCGCCGATAACATCGGGATGTACCTGGAAATTGACAATGCCGATTTCGGGCTTTCCTTCGCGCTCTATAACAAGAAGCTGTGCTGTTTCATCAGCTCTCCCTATCGTTGCAACGATATCGGGGTTCTGCCATCCCGGATTTGTCCTTGCAGAGCCGTCACGCATTCTGTAACGACGGATAAACGAAACATCCTTTACTTCGCCGCGTGTGTATGAGAGAACTGCCGGTGCAAGGTCTAAAAATGCAAGGCGCGCTGCAGTGCATAACTGTTTACCCAGAAAATCGGCATATTCCGGTTCGAAAACCGTGTCTTCATTCCACACGCCCATGCGAGGTGCAAGATGAGTGTGTGTACATGCGAGAAAAACACCTTCCCTCTTCATTTCGCACACCTTTGAAATTTCGGCGCGGTATTTATCCATCATGCTTTCCACAATGCCAAGATTATCAATACTGATAATTACGGCACGTTTTTCTCCGTCATCGAATGCAACTGCAGTTGCATAAAGCGGGTCGAGAATGTTGTCTGCATACCGCATTTCAAAATATCCTGCAAGAGTAGTGCCGAGCGGTGGTGTGATATCCACGCGCGCAAAACCTGCTTTTAACATTTTTCATCACCCCTTTCCTTGATAAATAAGTTACTTTATATGGTCCAAAATACGTTTTATCAGCACTGCAACTTCTGCGCGGGTTGTGTAATCAAGAGGCGCAATATTGCCGTTCTTACCATTAACGAGACCTGCGCCGATGAGAGCGGATACAGCGTCACGTGCATAAGGTGCAACGGTGGCGAAGTCCGCATTTTCCGGTTCGTTATAAATGCCGAACCCTACATTGAGCTTTTGCAATGCTCTATAGACGATTACCATCATATCCTGACGGGTGATGGAGTTACGTGGTGCGAATTTGTTATCACCAATGCCACCGATAATGCCATTGTTACGCGCTATTGCAAGCTCGGTTGCAAAGTAATCGTCGGCTGTTACATCTGCGAAATTCTCTGTATTATCGCTCGTAAGCTTGAAAGCGCGAACGAGGAGCAATGCAAAGTCTGCGCGGGTGATGTTGTTTGCCGGTGAGAAGTTCTCTTCCGATGTACCCTTTATTATTCCTGCTTCTGCGAGTGTGTTTATCGCGTCCGCTGCCCATACGTGGTTACCGAGGTCTGTGAAACGGATACTATCCGTTTCACCCGACACGTCGGGTGCGGTATCATCAACGTTATCCATTTCATCGGATGTGTCGGTTTCATCGAGATTTGCTTCTTCATCCGGTTTATCGGTCGGTGCGGCACCACCGCCTCCACCTCCTCCGCCACCGGCGGGTGTATCTGTGGACGGCGTTTCTGTTTTATCGGTTTCTTCCGCTTTATTCGAGGATGAGCTTCCGGTAGTTGAGCCGTAGACTGTTATTGTAAAGTGTTTTGTTTCTTCTCGGCCGTCGGCATCGCGTGCAGTGATTGCGAAGTGGTTTTCACCTATCTGTGATGCATCCGGCTTCCACGTTACCGTTCCGGTTGACGAATCAACGCTTGCACCACGCGGGAGCGTTGTGCCGATGTACGTAATTGTCGGCGCATTCTCCGTTATCGGGCTTTCTGCGTTTACCGTTACGCTTACCGAGCTTCCTGCTGATGTGGTGATGTTATTTGAAACATCATCAAATATCGGCGAGAAGTCCTCCTCAAACGATGTAGGGATAACGAATGTTTGATCTTCCATTATGTTAAAGTTGAATCCGTCTTCAGGAGAGGTTGAATCCCAGTAACTGTTGATAAGCGTATGATCACCTATATCAAGGCGCACCGTACCGTCTGCTTCACGGTTATCGGTTACAGACTTTATAAGATATGCGCCGTTGAAAGTCGCATTGTTTGCTACATTGATGTATCTTCCTTCGATATCCGAAAGGTCGGGATTTCCTTCAAACTCAACATCAATATAGTTATTAAAGCCGAGTTCTTTTTCAAAGCCTGTTACGCGGCCGGTGTATGAAGCAGCTTTTCCGCTTGTTCCGGAAATTTCATCGCCGTCATTCACATAGCGATATGTAACCGCGCCCTCTGCGTTCTTGGTTACCACTCCAACAAAACCACGGAATGTAAGAGCCACGCTTCCGTCCGTATCGCGCACGGTGTAAGTCTTTGAATTGTCGGTTGAGTATACGATGTAGTCCATCCGTTCCCCACCGCTGTGCGTTACCTTAACCGCCTTTACGGTGGTATCCGTTTCGGGAACATCCTCTACCGGAAGCTGTTCTATGCCTTCGATATAACGTGTTCTACGATACGGCTCATATACCGTTGTGAAAAGGCTGTCGAGGTTTTCACCGCGACGCTGAACAATCATATATTCAAGACCTTCAGGCATCGCCTTGTTCTGGCTTCTTGCCGGAACTGCGCCCTTTGTGAGCGCCACCTCATCAGGCTCAAAATTATTAATCTGAGTCACGCGGAGATGGATGTTCTTGTTATCCGCAATTGCCTTGCGGTAGTCGGTTATCGCAAAGTCAACCGTGAAGCTGTTCTCCGGAGCCTTATCGCGGCGGACATCGTACATCCACGTATATCCGCGCGGATATACGTGGATGTACGATGTC
>SVLF01000006.1 GCA_015068085.1 Oscillospiraceae bacterium | reverse complement strand
TTCTCTGATGTACATTATGGCATCGCTGACATATCTTTTGCGCATTTCCTCGGGGTTATTTGGCTCGTGATTGGCAGGCAGAAGTGACAGAAGATCGGATATAAATAAGTTAAATAACCCATTGCGACGTATTTTACGCTCTTTATCATTGTGCAAAGGGGCGGTTATCAATTCCGGATGGACAATCTCGTCCGGAGTTATCAGGTTCGTGTGGTTGCGTGTGTTCAGTAAATCTAAAATCTGTTCAAGGTATTCGACGGTTTTTTGGGGGATAGCGTGCGGGAAAATAACGTTTTCTGATGAGATGCCGAGCAGAGAAAGGTACTCCTGAACACGATCACCGATAACAGCAAGATAAATGCTTGAGGTGTCCTCTTTGAATACCTTTTCCACCTTGGTGTAGGGGAAGATAACGTAAAGCATTCCTGGGGTGATTTTGACAAGTTTGTCGTTTAAAAACAAGTCTATTTCACCGCTTTTACAATAGTTGATGTCAAAAAAGTCTGAACTGTACGGACCAAATGTAAAACCTTTGGCAATATTTACCTCTCTTCCGCCCGTAAGGATGAGCGTATCATCCGGCTTTGTTGCATTTCTCTCCGGAAATTCAATCTGAGACATAAAATCCACACAGCATACCTCCAATCTAACATTGTGACAATTTATTCTAACATATTAACATTGCAAAGTCAAGCCGGATGTGTTTTAATATAAAATGTAAACGGAGTTATTTAATGACTTTCAGAAAGTAAACACGCAAAAGGAGACAAAAATGAGTAATGCTTGTGAAAAAAAAGTAAAGTTTGGTGTTGTTGGTGCAAGCTGGATGGGAATGTGCCACATCCGCGCGGTTGCAAACCACCCGAAGATGGAATTGGTTGCAATTTGTGATAACATTGAGCAACGGTTGAACGAAGCAAAGGCAGAAACCGGCGTTAGCAAGACCTATACCGATTGGCATGACCTTATAAACGATACGGAAATCGAGGCAGTTGTCCTTTGCGTACCGGATCAGCTTCACGTTGAAATGACGGTTGCCGCGCTTGAGGCAGGCAAAGAGGTCATTTGCGAAAAACCGATGGCTCTCTCGATTGAGGAATGCGAAGAAATGCGCGCCGCTGAGAAAAGAACCAGTAAGCGACTTATGATAGGTCAGATTTGCCGCCATACCCCGGCGTTTCAGTTCACAAAAGAGCTTATCGAAAAAGGAGAGATTGGCGAGCTTTATTACGTCGAAAGCGAATATGCCCACGATTATTCCCATTCACCGGGAACAAGCAGTTGGCGAGTTGATTCGCGCCGCGAACCGTATATCGGCGGTGGATGCCATGCAGTTGACCTTCTTCGCTGGATTGCCGGAAATCCGTATGAGATTACGGCGTATTCAAATCATAAGTGCCTTACCGATTGGCCGGTAAACGATTGCACAATCTCAATCCTTCGTTTCCCGAATGACGTTATAGGAAAAGTTTTTGTTTCCATAGGCTGCAAGCGTGATTATACAATGCGCTCCTGCTTCTATGGAACAAAAGGAACAATCATCTGCGATAACACAAGCCCGTACATAACAATTTATAAGGACACTCTCGGTGGAAAGGATTCCGTTTTCGGAGAAAAGGGAGAGTCTTCGCGAAACATTCCGATAAGACTGCCGGTTGAGCTCAGCAACCATAACACATACGGCGAGCTTGAAAGCTTTGCAGAATCTATCTTAAACGATACTCCGGTTCCGACCTCATCACATGATGGTGAATGTACCGTTGCGGTTTGCATTGCGGCAATGGAGTCTGCAAAGAGCGGCAAATCAGTTGAAATAAAATATCCCGAAAAATAACACGGATATTTTATATAATTTTAAATGTAAATTTAAGGAGGACAAAAAATGAGGAAAAGTATTTTAAGAAAGGCTATGTCGGCAGTACTTGCGCTTACGCTTGCTGTCGGAGCGTTGGGGTCAACAACGCTTTTTGCATCTGCTGCGAAAGCCGGAGATGTGATTAATTTTGGATTTTCACCTACTAACTACTACATACGGTATGAAAATCCGAGTATGAGCGGTATGAGCGGTAAGTTTCTTGATAACGAAGGTGTTATTGCTGCATTCTCGGATTACTTTGAAAGTGAAACATATTGCCGCAATTGGAAATTTTTCAGCCAGTATTGGCCCGGTAGTTCCAATGTTGAGTGGGGACTAACGGGCTCAAACGGACTGTATGTTCTTGGTGGTAGACATGAAGGCTGGTTTGCCCTTAAGGCTAAGGGCTTTGATGCAGGAAAATATAACATAAGTGTAGCATCTGTTCCGCAGCGCGGTTGTGTGTGGGAATTGTATGTTCTCGATAACAGTATTTACGGAGATGCATCTCAAGAAGTAATCACCGACGCAATTGCAAATTATGCAGAAACCGATGGTATACAGAGGGTTGGAGAGGTTGATTTCTACGGTAAGATGTCTCAGGGAGCGGTTGATGTCTCTGACAGCACGGTATCGGATGTTACGCATTCCGGTGATTGGGTGTTGTCCGATTTCGGCAGTGCTGATTTTACCGGCGGTGCGGAAGCAGAGCAAATTCTTGTTTTCTACGAGAAAGAAGATGGAAGCATCGATGAAGATGAAGGAGACGTACAGCCAGGAAATCGGAATTCCGAATATTTCTTATCCCTTTTTGGAATTAAATTCACCTATCAAACTGAGCTTTCTGCACAGAACAAAGAAACCTTCGGCAATACAGCAGCTTTCTTTGAAAAGACGGAAGACAACGACTGCAACGTATACCTCGTTTCTGCGATAGAGTCGCTTCAGTACAGCAAAGCAGGCTTCAAGGTTGCGGTAGGTGATGAAGCGGCGGAAGAAGTCGACACAGACACTGTTTACGAAAAGCTTACGGTTGACGAAACTGAATATACCGCAAGTGACTTCGGGCTTGAGAAAGGTTTCCTTTATGTTGTTAAGAAAACGCTTGAATCCTTTGCCGGTCAGACAATCGATTTCAAGCCGTTTGCAGTAAACAGCACCGGAGAAATCGCAGGCTCCACATATCGTGCAACAGTTTCGGTTTCGGGAGGTAATCAATAATGAAAAATTATACAGAACCTAAGCTTGAAGTAGTTAAGCTTGAAAAAAATGATGTTATCACAACCTCGGGCGGCGGTTTCCTTTCGCTCTTCACGGGCGGAACAACCTCGATGAGTTCCGACCGCGGAATGAACCTTACAAGCTACAGAATTGACTAATTAATGATGCGGACGGTATAAGAATGTGCACATTATATCGTCCGCATTGCATATCTTGCGGAGTGGTGGTGCGCAGGAGAGGGAAAGCTTTTTGTGCCCTCCCGCAAGTTTTATGCAACGATGAGAGAAATGCCCGAAAGGGTATTATGGAAGAGGAAGAACAAAAAATACAAAAGAGGGAGAAAAAATATGAAAAACGAAAGGCTTAAGCGTGTTGCATCCTTCTTTCTTGCATTTACGCTTGTTATTGGTCTGCTTCCCAGAATGATTATATTCGCGAAAGCCGGAGATGTGATTAATTTTGGATTTTCACCTAATAAGTACTACAAACCGTATGAAAATCCGAGTTTGAGCGGATATTATCTTGATAACGAAGGTGTTATTGATGCATTCTCGGATTACTTTGAAAGTGATACATATTGCCGCAATTGGAAATTTTTCAGCCAGTATTGGCCCGGTAGTTCCCAAGGTGATTGGTCACTATCGATCGCAAACGGACTGCTTGTTCGTTATGGTGGATATGGAGGCTGGTTTGCCCTTAAGGCCAAGGGGTTTGATATAGGAAAATATAACATAAGTGTAGCATCTCTTCCGCAACGCGGTTGTGTGTGGGAATTGTATGTTCTCGATAACAGTATTTACGGAAATGCATCTCAAGACGTAATCACCAACGCAATTGCAAATTATGCAGAAACCGATGGTATACAGAGGGTTGGAGAGGTTGATTTCTACGGTAAGGTGTCTCAGGGAACGGTTGATGTCTCTGACAGCACGGTATCGGATGTTGAGCATTCCGGTGATTGGGTGTTGTCCGATTTCGGCAGTGCTGATTTTACCGGCGGTGCGGAAGCAGAGCAAATTCTTGTTTTCTACGAGAAAGAAGATGGAAGCATCGATGAAGGAGACGAAAAGCCATCTCAGAATTCCGAATATTTCTTATCCCTTTTTGGAATTAAATTCAGAAAAGTTGATACATTAAATGAAATTAAAGGTGAAGACATAAATGCAGTTGTCGGCGATAAGCTTCCTGAGATAAAGTCGTTAATTTCGTGGATAAGCACTACGGGTGCTCTCTGCGTTGAAGAAAGCATTATTGAAAAAACTGAAATAATTGAAAATGACGGCTGTGTTATTGAAACTGCTGACGGTGCGCTTTATGCGGTAAAGCCCGGCAATGCCGTTATTAAGGTAAAAGGCAAGCTCGCGTCCGGACGGGGAGGAAGCAAGGAAACAGAAATCAAAATAACCGTTTCGGAGAACAGTAGAGTTTTTGCCGGGGATATCCTCTCTTTTGATTTTGCATCAACTAAAATTCTGAAAAATGAAGTTGGTATTACGGATATTGAGTTTGAAGATGGGGCAACAACATGGTTTTTTACAAGCTCACTTCAGGATTATTTTAAATCAAGCGACGGCGCCTATGTCCGTAACTGGAAATATTTTTCTCAGACGCTTCCGGACAGAGCAAATACGTCCGGATCAAGCGGCACCTATTTAGATGGCGGAAAATACGGACAATGGGTGGCGTTTAAGCTAAAAGGAATTGCGAACGGTGCCTACAATGTGTCGATGAGCAAACCGGAAAACAATGCAAAGGGCTGCGTGTGGGGCTTGTATGTTCTTGATGGAGACCTTTACGGCACGGCAGATACGTCTGTGATAACTACGGCACTTGACGCAATGTCTGAGGGTGTACAGAAGATAGGCGAGGTTGATACATATGCAAGCTTAGAGAGCAACCTTGCGTTCGGCGTTGCTGATTTTAACGCAAATCGAGAAAAAGAGTATATTTTTCTTTTCCGGGCAGAGCGCGAAGGAATGGTAGATGAAGGCGAAACTAAGCCGTCGAATAATAGCACCAGATTTATCTCAATAATGGGAATCACCCTTGATGGTACTTATGTTGAAAGTGTTGACACTTCTCTTACCTACGACAAAATCGGAGTAGATGAAGAGATAGAAGTAATTGCCACGCAGGGCACCATGAACACGGGCGAAGTTGCTTCCGATATGTCTGAGACAGCCTTTATAAACTATGAGATTGTTGAAGGAAAAGATGTCTTGGCGCTGTCGGAAGATGGAAAAACAATCACCTCAAAAAAGGAAGGCACGGCAATTCTTGAAACCACCGTTATTGTTGGTGGTACAGTTCTCCGTGACCGTGATACCATAGAGGTAAAAAATGCCTACAAGCTTGCCGGTGTTTCAGTCTTAGGAAACAATACTGCATATATTGGAAAGAATTTCAGGATTGTTCCTGCAGTAATAATGGGAGACGGTTCTGAAGTTATACCTTCAGGCATGAAGGTGACTTATGAAGTAGTGAGCGGTGGAGAGTTTGTTGAGGCTGTTGGAAATGGGTTTGTTGCGAAAGAAAAAGTCGGTGAGGCAACTGTTCGCGTAAAAGTGAATGCCCGAGGAAAAACACTGACAAGCGATGCGATTACACTCTATGTAACAGATGAGTTTGAGTCGCTTTCCGGCACAAGCTTCGTATACACGCCCTCGGAACTTAAGTTTGAAGGAAAAGAAGATGAACTTAAGTGTGAGATCATAAATATTGAAAAAGAAGGACGCTATCACCTTGTTTTAAACGCTGTACGCGAAAAAAATTCAGGCATTGTGGATATATGGATGGTTCCTTACAGTGATGTCGCACTATCTTCTCTAAGAGACTCGCTTTTTTGTGCATATAAGCTGGGAAGTGCTGATCTTTACGCAAAAACTACCGAAAACAATGATATAGTTCTTCCTGATGTTGTATTTGACAAAGCAGGGGAATATATCCTTGTTGCCGTAATATCCGGCAAAAACGAAAAATCTACCGGATATTCCGCTGTAATAAACAATATAAGCTTTGACGGCATATCTGTTGTAAATGAGGTTTTGACAGATGTAGATTCACCGAAACTCGGAGCCGGCGAGCTCACAAGCTTTGAGGTATCTGCACGCCTTTCTAACGGCCGTGAAATTCCGATTGAAGAGGCAGAGCTTGAATATGTCTATGATTCAGAGCTCATTACTGTTGATGCCGATAAAAAGACATTAAGAACAAATGATGGTGTTGTTAACACAACAACCGACCTCACTGTCAAGGTAATCTATCAGGGTGTTACCGCGGTGGGCAGCGCCACAATTGTCATAGATAAAAAGTACAGTGTGAATACCGACAAAAAGGCGATGCTCTATGGTGATACTGTATTTTATGTCGGAAACTTGCTTTCCTTTACTCCGGCAGTATTGCTCAACGACAACACAGTTGTGAAGATTGAAGACAGAGATATTACATATAAGATAGAAGAAAACGTAGATGGTGCTCTTGAGTTTGATACCGACGGAAAAACCATCAGAACCATAAAGGAAGGAACTGCCGTGGTTTCCGCAACGGTGAAATTCCGCGGAAACACATACGAAAGCGAAAAGGTTTCAGTTTCGGTAACAGGAGATATCAGCGAAAACCCCAACATTGAAATGTATTTCACAAAAGAAGGAAACCTGGGTGAAACAATTCAGTATCTTACGAGTGTAGGTCCGTATACCGCAAATCGCAAATGGAAGTTTGAAACCGCTGTGGGACACAGCAATGTTCTTTCGTTTGGCGAAGACTATAGTTCGTTTGCCTTTAATCCTGAAAGTGAGGATAAGTATCTCGTGCTTCGGATAAAAATTCCGAGTGCAGGAAAATACAACATCACTGCATTTTCAAACTGGTGCAGAAGCCGTTCAGGTCGTTTTGATATGTACATAGTGCCTGCAAATGCAGAGAATCTTTCAAATATCACAGGAAATATGCTTGCAGAAAACTTTGTAGGATATATGGACTTCTACGTACAGGGCTTGGGTACAGTAGGTGAAGTTATTGATGTCTGCAGTGGATATGAGTTTAAAAACGGAGGAGAATATCTTGTTATATTAAATCTTGTCCCCGGTCTTTCTGCAGGTTCGGCCGGCGTTATAGTGTCATCAAGGGGAGATGCGGTTTATCCCACATACATTTCCTTTATTGAAGTAAACGCTATGACAAGTGCCGAAATTACGGCGGACAAAGAAGTTATTGCTACAGGCGAGAGCACAGGAACAAGCCTTGTTCTTAAAACTGTTGAAAATCTTCCGATTGATGTAAACGAGGATGTTCTGAACGTCAGATATTATTCGATGAATCCAAGCGTTGCAACGGTTGACAAAAACGGTGTTATAACGGGTGTCTCCGAAGGGGATGCTGAAATTTGTTGTAGTGTTTCATATGCCGGAATCACAAAGAAAGTTTCGCTCCCTATAACCGTTATTGACGGTTCCGAGCTTCTCGGACTGGAGCTGTCTACAGATCTTTCGTCCATTTATGTTTATGGTGGGACAGAGATTTTTGTCAAGGCAAAAATGGCAAGCGGAAAGGTTATAACAGTTCCGGAGAAGTACGTCACCTGGAATATTTCCGATCCTTCTCTTGTGGAGATTGAAGACGGTTATGTTACAGGTAAAAATATTGGCAGCGTTGCGATTACAGCCCAAGTAAGCTCCGAGTTTAAATCAGGGGCAGATATGAAAGAGATTAATCCGCTAAATCTCGAGATTGTATGGGATGCAACGATAGACCCGGCAATATACACTCTTGAAGAGCGCGAGAATGCAAAGAAAAATATAGAACGCTATTCTTGGGCAAAAACGAGGGCAAAAAATGCAATAAATAAAGCTGATGGCTATCTTGAAGATTTCGATGCAATCTATGCAATGATGTCGCCTGAAGGGCTTCCGAGATCCTATCATGTAGGACACAAATACGATCCCAATATATATAACTGTCGCTACTGCCAATTTGATATTGCAACAAATTCAAGTATTTACGGATGGAGTGCCGATCCCATAGCACGTCCGTGGAAGATTCAGTGCCCAGGATGCAAGCGTCTGTTCCCGTCAAATGACTTCGGCTCGTTCTATGAGCTTGGTCTTTCGGAAAGCAAAACCTACTGGAACTATCTTGACGCGCTTCAAAAGCACCATGAGCTGTTTGTTTGCTCTGATGTAAAGGCAGGAGAAGAGTGTAGCCATACTGCTCCATCTGAATCGGCACCTGAACCTGGGAGCGCGCAGTGGATTGCAGATGACCCCAGAAATGAAGAATGGTATGCATACTACGGCTATGGCGTTGAAGGGGGATACCTGACTAACGATCTTTACGATACATTAGATGCAGGTTGGGGTGTTGATGACGGCTTCGGATATAGACAAGAATACATTTCTGATCCCGGGGAAATAGGCTATCATGGACTGTATTACGATGACGGGAAAGGTTTCGCTCGTTACAAAGACGGAACTCATACCGGTCCTGTTCAGCACACATATATAGCATATTATCTCCATGAATCAGTCTGGTTTGGAGCCGGTGGTTCATCCTCTACATGGGTTGTTAAAAATGCTCTTACCGCATTCCGCGATGCATTCCTCTACACGGGTGAGGCCAAGTATGCGCGTGCGGGCGCAATGATGCTTGATAGAGCGGCAGACCTCTATCCCGGATTTGAGTGGTATCTGTGGAGTAGCTTCCGCGGTGATTCATACCGCGGAAAGATAGTTGACCCTGTATGGAACCATCATCTTGATGAGCTTTTCGCAACATCTTATGATGCTTTCTTGCCGATATACAACGACAAAGAGCTTGTAGAAACCCTTTCAGAAAATGCTTTGTATGAAATGGACAGCGACGGAAATTATATTCACGATGAAAACGGAGAGAAAATTCTCATCAACGCTAAGGATTCTCCCGGGGCGTTGCGGAAAAACATTGAAGACGGTATTTTGCTCGAAACCTTCAGGGCGGTAAAGGAAAATAAAGTCTGGGGTAACGTTGGTGTACATCATAAAGCAGTTGCAACTGCGGCGATAGCACTCAATAAAATGCCTGAAACAGGCGAAATGCTTGAGTGGCTCATGCTATACGACGATCAGTCCTACAATTCCGGAGAATACAGTGGTCGTGATACCATGGGAGGGTCTCTTGCGAGAACGCTCGTGGAGCTTGTTGACTATGATGGTCACGGCAACGAAAACTCGTCGCATTATAACTATACGTGGGCACCGGATTTGTTTGGTATAGCAGAAATGGTTGCAGGATACGAAAAATATCCGGCAATAGATATGTTTAAAAATCCGAAATATATGAAAATGTTTACTGCGCAGATGAAAACGACGCTCGGCGGATATTACGGCGCACAGATAGGTGATGCCTCATATACGGCAACAAAAACGCTGTTTATGAATTTTTCGACAATGTGTTCAATGTTTAATATCACAGGAGACCCAGATATTGCGCGTGCAGTGTACCTTTACAATAAAGTAATCAACAATGGAGACGAAACGCAGATCCGAGGCACAATATTTGATGCGGACCCTGAGGGCCTTGCAGACAGGATAAAAGCTGTTGTTGAAGAATACGGTGAATTTGACCTTTCAGGAACAATGATGGCAGGATTTGGCTTCTCGGCTCTTCGTGCCGGCGGGAAGTTTGATTCCGTTTCCGTCGCAAATAAGAGTAACACTCATCGTGACTTTGCAATGTATTATGGCTCTCAGGACGGTCACGGACATTTAAATGCACTCAACCTTTATATGTCAGCTTTCGGACTGAACGTGGCACCTGACCTGGGTTACCCGGAACAGACAGGTAACCAGCCAAACCGTATGCAGTGGGTATGGGTACCTCTTTCGCACAATCTTGTTGTTGTTAACGAATCGAATCAGAGCGGAACCTGTAAAGGAACTCCCTATCATTTTGACAGCGAAGGACGAGTCAAAGTTATGGATGCAGATTCCAACGCATACCCGGATGTAAACGAGTATCGTCGTTCGTTAATTATGGTAGACGTAAATGACGACGTTTCCTATGGTGTTGATTTCTTCCACGTAAATGGTGGAGAAGATCACATTTATAGCTTCCACAGCCAGTCGGATGAGATTTCAGCAATTTCAGGTCTTGAAAATGTAGTATCCTATCCAACGTATACCAACAAGGACGGCAAGCTTATCGGAACATATGCAGGTCCTGACGTGCCATTCGGACCTGATCCAGGCGGTAACTATCCGAACAACGTATATCCGCTCGGCTATACCTGGCTTAAAAATGTCCGTACCTACAAATCGCCTGAAAAGAATTTCACGGTTGAATTCAAGGTCAAGGATTGGAGAAAGATTCTTGAAAAGAAGCAGGATATTCGTCTTCGTATGACAATGGTAAGCGATGAACCTATGAAGGAAGTTTCCTTTGTGACGGGACTTCCGCCTCAGAGAAGTGAAAATAAGGAGATAGGTGAGCTTGAATATGTACTTGTCAGAAACAAAGGCAAGAATCTGGATACAACCTTTACCACTGTTTTTGAACCGTATATTGCAGGTGAAAAGTACATAAAGAATGTCCAAAAGCTCTCAATGGAGAGAGATTCATCGTCACGTCCGGGACTATATGATTCCTATAGCGCCGTTAAGGTAGAGCATGAAAACGGTAGAGTTGACTATGTAATATATTCAACAAATACCGAAGTGCTTTACACAGTTGTCGATGGGGATACTGAAATTTCCTTCCGCGGTTTTGCGGGAGTTATGACGGTTGAAAATGGAAATGTGGTTTATCGTTACTTAAATGATGGCGATGTGCTTGAATTTTCCGGCTCGCCGTTTGAAAATACCGCACCGAAGGCATACACAGGAACCGTAGCTGACTTTACGACAGACCTCGTGTTTGATAACTTCATCACCTATACTCCGACTTCCGGCGAAATAGTTGACACAGAGCTTATCAAGGGCAGGTATGTCTATATAGAAAATGACGGTATGGAAAATGCAGTTTATGAGATACTTGATGCTGAGGCGGTCGGGGCTAATATAAAGCTCACTCTCGGAAACACAACTCTTATCCGAAGTTATATTGATCTTTACGATATGGATGCAGGATATGTCTACAATATTTCCAAGGGACAGAGCTTGAGAATCCCGCTCTCGGAGGAGATTGACAGCTCACCGATTGTCGAGTTTGTGGCAGATGTAACAACCTCTGCGGGAAGCACGGTAACTATTCCGTTTTCAGCAACAAGCCCGCTCGGAAAGACACTTTCGTTTAGCAATTCTGTTTTCCCACGCGGAATGTCGGTCGATGCTGATAGGCAAACTCTGACATGGAAACCCGACAACTCACAAGTGGGAAAAAACCACGTGACGCTTTCTGCAAGCGACGGAACTCTCGAAACCATTGTACACCTCACCGTAACTGTTTATGGTGCAACAAGCGGATCATCCGGTAACGCAACCGAAAACTCCGGAACTTCCGGTGAAGGAACAGGTTCTGCCGGCGGCGGAGGCGGTGCAGCACCGGATTCCACCCAATCCGATGAAAAGGACAGTGATGAAAGCCTTCTCTCCCCGGAAAAGGAGCCGAGCGCAGGCGAGGCGGATGAGGTGGGAAAATCAAGTTTCACCGACCTTGGTAAACACGCATGGGCAGAGGACGCAATCAATACTCTTGCACAGAACGGCATAATCCGCGGAACATCGGAGAATACATTCTCACCTTCGGCTAACATAACAAGAGCGGACTTTGCTCTGCTCCTTGTCCGTGCATTTAATCTCACAAGTGACAACGCGGACAACTTTACAGATGTATCGGCAAGCGACTACTTCGCAAGTGAACTTGCAATAGCAAGAAACACGGGCATTGTCGGTGGAATAGGTGATAATAAGTACGCGCCACGCAACTCCATCACCCGTCAGGATATGATGGTAATCGTCTACCGCGCACTGACCACCCTCGAAAAAATGCCTCCCTTGCCTAAAGGGAGGGTGACCGTCGAAGACGGTGGAGGGATTGGCGCCCTCCCGCTGACGGATGAGGTGTTATCACAATACCCCGACTTTGACACCGTAGCACCTTACGCACAAGATGCCGTCTCCGCGCTCATCTCCGCAGGTCTCGTCAACGGAAAGAACGGACTCATCGCGCCTCTTGACTACACAACCCGCGCAGAAGTAGCGGTTCTTATCAAGAGAATACTTGACTATATCAAATAAAGGAGAAATATATTATGAAGAAATTAGCAGCTTTTATCCTCGTGTTGGTTATGATTTTTGCGCTTACCGCCTGTACAGGCGGTAAGCAACAGACAGTTGCAAATAGTGATTCTTTAACGAAAAATGATGTTATCAAGCTTGTCACGGTTTCTAGTTCCAGCTGGCCCTATCGCGAAGATTGGAAGGTTTGGGATTATATCGAAGAGGGAAGCGGTGTTACACTTGATGTAACTGCCATTCTCACAGATCCAGACACAAAATATTCGATTATGTTTGCTTCTCCCGAAACCCTCGCAGATGTTGTTGCCTTCACATCTAAGACGGGCACAGACGGATATGCTATACAGGGTGCTTTGATTCCTTTTGAAGATGTAGCGGAACATATGCCCAACTACAATGCATGGGTAAAAACTCTTTCCGAAGAGGATTACGCAAATAATGTCGCTGCCCGCAAGTCATATGACGGCAAGATATATTACAGCCCGGTTATTGGCCGCGAGTTGTCTCAGAATGTACGTGCATGGCTGTATCGTAAGGATATTTTCGAGAAGCACAACCTCAAAATTCCGGCAACCTTTGATGAGCTCTATGACGTATGTAAGGAGCTGAAGGCCATTTATCCGGATTCCTATCCCTTCTCCCTGCGCTCGGCATTTAACCACATAAATGGCTCCGGCCCATCCTGGAAGGAATATTGGACCGCAGAGTTCTATTATGACTTTAACGAGGGCAAGTGGTGCTATGGTGCAATCGAAGACACGATGCGTGATGTCACGGAATTCTATAAAAAGATGGTCAGTGAGAAGCTAATGCCGTCTGACTTTATGACAATTGACAACACGACATGGCAGGAACTTATCACAACAGACCGCGGATTTATCTTCCCTGACTATCAGACGAGAATTGACTTCTTCAATTCCATTGCAAGAAAGGCAAAACCATCCTTCGACCTTAAGGCGATGGTTCCGCCTGTTGCAGATGCTGAAAACGGCGTTCCGATGGTCAATAAGTACAATGTTGATCCGACAGGCGTTGTAATCTGCAATACGGGCGATGAAGGAAAAATAGCTACTGCTGCAAAGTTCGTCGACTGGTTATACACAGACGAGGCGTATGAACTTCTTTCATGGGGTAAGGAAAGCGAAACGTATGAGATAGTTGACGGAAAGAAAAAGTATATTCTCGACGATGCAGGAACTCAGGCAAACACGCTTTATGGATTCGGAACTTATGGCACATTTGTGCGTATGGACCCTGATGCTATTCTCGCTTTTGAATCTGAGGATATATCAGCCGGTCGTGATATGGTCATTGAGCACACAATGCCATATGCAAATCCGACGCTCTACCTCGCTTTCAATGAGGAAGAGAATAAGTTCATCGACGATTACAAACCGGCTCTCGTCAGCTACACAAACGAAATGTTCACGAAATTTATCCTCAACCAGGAACCGATTTCAAACTTTGACAGTTTCGTCGAAACTCTCAAGAGGGATTTCTATGTAGATGAGCTTCTCGAGGTTTATGAGAGCGCATATGCAAGAATAAAGTAAAGCATAGCTGATGTTATGAAGTGTTTATTAAACGAATGGAAGATTACGCGAAAGGATTAAGTGTTGTGATAAATACTTAAAAATGAGGAAAATTGGTTATGTCACGTAATATGCATAAGTATGAAGAATTAACTCCTTACGAGTTTAACAAGGAAAAGGAACGCGCATCGATAGTTTATGTTGCAGTGGGACCGGTGGAATACCACGAAGAATGTAACGTGCTCGGTGTGGATACGAATAACGGTTATCGGTGGTGTTTGGAAGCTGCGGAGAAAACCGGCGGAATTGTGTTTCCTCTTATTCCTGTAGCTCCGGCAGGCGCGCCACCATCGTGGACTCGTGAACAAATTCAAAGCAAGTATACAGATCCGCTTTTTGAAGAAGAATATAAAATGACAGTAGGGCTATATCCCGGGGTTTTTTTCAGCCGCGAGATTTGCGAGTCGTTATATCTTGAGCTTCTTGAAGCACTTGCTCTGGAAATGAAATTCAAGCTTTGTGTTTTTGTAGGCTTCCATGGTCCGGCGGAGGATATGATTAAGAAAATTGTTTCTGAATTTGGTCATACTGACGAAAGGAACTTGGAAGGAGTGCAGAACGAAAATGTGGGGAATTTCCATGGTATGCGCGTAATGGCAATACAGTCTGAGGATTATAATCGTGACGTAATAAGAGACTATTATTCAAAACACAATATTTCTGAAAAGTTGCGCCATGGAGGGCTTTGGGAAACCGCTCTTAACGCAGCAATAAATCCAGAATATTTCAAGCCTGAATTCTTAGACGAAACAAAGTATCCTCAGCATTACGGAGCATTGAAGGAAGACGATTTTGAAGGGTCTGTACGCCCTTGCAAAGCAGAGTACAGAAAATTTACACCTGAGTTTGCAAGGGAGATGCACCATGTGACGGTGACCCGCTTTGCAGACGACGTTTTGAACGTATACAAAAACTTGAAATAGGCACAGTTGATAAGAAATGCGAAAATGGAAAAGTAATTTATGTTATTTGCAAGGGCGCACAAACGTGCGCCCTTCACATAGAGTTTAGAATTTTAGAGGTGTTATATGATTAAAAAAGATAAAATCAAAATGGAAATTAAAAGTATTATTATAATGCTCTTGGCAGTTACAATATCTTTTGTTTCTTTGTATGTATTCGTAATTCCATCTAATTTTTCTCCCAGTGGAGTCGATGGAATAAGTACTATACTTTATGAAATTACGGGGATAAACATAGGTTGGTTTAAGCTGGCTATAAATATCCCTTTGATGATACTCGCGTGGATATTCTTAAAGAAAAGATATGTCTTTTATGTAATAGCGTTTATCCTCATAGATTCTTTCGGTGTAATACTTTTGGAAAAGATTAATTTTTACACCTTTATCCCTTTAGGATTAACAGCAGGGGAAGAAATTGGTTATCGTGTTATTGCATCTATATTTTCCGGTGTGGCGCTGGGAATATGTACAGGTATGATGTTGAAAATAGGCTGTTCAACGGGAGGTATTGATATAGTAGGCTGCCTGGTTAATCTGAAAAAACCGAATTTTAACATAGAAAGAATAATAAGTATTATATGCTATGCGGTTATCTTGTGTTCCTATTTTGTTTATTGGGATCTGACAAGTATTCTTTTATCAGTTATTCAGATTTTTGTATTTGAATGGACTGCGGCAGCTATTTTGAGAAAAGAAAGATATGCCCTTGAAGTTAAAATAATCACAAAAAATCCCGAAATCATTCGTGATGAAATAATACATAATTATCAGCATAGTGCAACAATACTGAAAGCTCGCGGAATGTATTCCGATGAGGAATATGCTATGGTTGTAACGGTTCTTCATAATAAGAATATGAATGAGTTTATGAGCTTGATGAAAGCGCATCCCGATACATTCATTTATTTTTCTGATGGTGTCAAGGTGCAAGGGGATTTCCATTTTGGTCGCAATATAGGTGGCAGAGTTGATGCATATTAAGACTCTGTCCTGTTTGAAAAAATACAAGGAGAAAAAGATATATGTTTAAATTTGGTGTTGCAAAATGTGATATAACTCCGCAAGAGGGTATGGTTATCCCCGGTTATTATTCAAAGCGTTTTGTTGAAGGTGTGCTTGATCCGTTGTATGCAAAAGCGATGGTGTTTGAAAATGATGGTGCGATTTCAGTCGCAGTTGTTTGCGATACAATAAACCTTCGCCGGGATGATGTACTTCGCATTCGCCGTGGAATTTGCGAGGCATGCGGAATACCTGAAAAAAATATTTCCGTTTCTGCATCTCATACGCATACCGGCGGTCCGACATTTGACTGGTTTGATGTGGGTGAACATAATCCTATATATATCAATACGCTTGTTGAAGGTGCAATTTCTGCGGCAGTTAATGCTTTTAACAAGCTTGTCCCGGCAAAAATCGGTTTTTTGAAAACTGAAGTCCCGGGATATGCATTTATCCGTAGGTATCTTACGGAGAATGGGAAAGTTGTGACAAATCAAGGTGGAATGAATTCCAATATTGTCGGAACTGCGGGAACACCGGATATATCCTTTGTGATAGGTAAGGTTACGGACGAACAAGGAAAAAAATTGGCATTCATATCAAACTATGGAGTACACCTTGACATGATTGGGGGCAACAAAGTTTCTGCAGATTACCCCGGATATCTCGCAAAACTTGTGAACGAAAGATTCGGCGATGATGTTGAGAGCGTTTTCTTTACAGGCCCTTGTGGCAACACAAACCATTTCAATCTATTAAAAGTTCCCGTAAAGTCAAAAATTGAAGAAACCAATCCGGAGCTTCCGATCTATCAAAAAACAGCTCATGCGCTTTTTGATGCAATTTGTGAACTGGAAAGCAAAATCGAACTGTCTGATTCGATCATTCCGAAGGTGTCGCGTGAGTTTATCTCGGCAAAACTTCGTGTTCCTACCAAAGAGTATGTGGAAACTGCAAATCGTTTTCTTCATGGAGATAATGTGAAGTTTGAAGGATATGGTATGGAACATCTGAGCTTTAATGGTCGCCACCTTATTGCTCTTGCAACACTTGCTGCATTCAATAATCCTATCAAAATGATAGATGTTGAGGTTATGGTTCTTTCTCTCGGTGATTCTGCTATAGTAACTTGGCCAGCAGAAGTTTTTGTTGAATACGGTAAAGCTTTAAGAGAAAGATTTGCAGATAAAAACATCATAATCGGTGAACTTTCAAATGGAACTGTTGATTGCTATCTTCCCACAGAGGAAGCGATTGAGCAAGGTGGATACGAACCGACTATCACCGGTGCAAATACTCCTGAACCAAAATTAGGTACTGATATGGTTAATGTAACTATATCGCTTCTTGAACAATCAGGATTTTAAAGCAATTGAGATTTTCACAAGTGAATAAACAGCAACGGGTTTGCAGTGAAATGTATTTTGCTGCAAGCCCGTGTTTCTTTCCGTCGCTATCGTATAAAACTCCAATTTCGTGGCAAAATAAGCCACATAAATGCAACGGAGGAAGATACGATGCGAAAAGGTTTTTCTGCCGAAGAGCTTAAAAATATGCAGTTTACCGGAAATCTCGAGCGGGATGTTGCGCTTATGCGTGAAATTCTCGGCGACGATGAAACGGTTATCTTCCGTCCATTCAGGAACAGATATGATGAGAAAGTATGCGGCTGTGTGATTTTCACCGAGGTGCTTGTAAATAACATTGTTATCGACCAGAATGTTGTCCGTCCACTTCTTAAATTCAATCCGGAAGGGATTGTTTTCGGAGATACTCTTTCGGAAACTCTTGCCGCGACTGTAATAAGCACAGATGATGTCAGCGTGAAGGACACGCCCTTTGATGCTGTAACCTCCGTGCTTATCGGTGATACGGTTGTGCTTGTGGATACCTGCCCGCGCGCGATTGCGGCAAACTCAAAAAAATACGCAATCCGCGGAATAAGCATTCCCGAAACGGAAAACGCCGTGAACGGACCAAAGGAAGGATTTTCGGAGCTTATCGTCACAAATATCGGGCTTATACGGCGTAAGGTCAAGAATCCCAACCTTAAATTCAGGTTTATAGAGGTGGGAAAGGTCAGCAGGACGAGAACCTGCCTTGTTTATATTGAGGGCTTGTGTGAAGAAAAGCTTATAAAAGAAATGGAGCGCCGTCTTTCGTCGTTTGAAATTGACTCTGTGCTTGATGTAAATTACATCTCAGAGCTTGTTACGGACAGCCCCACTTCGCTTGTTGATACAACGGGAAAAACTGAGCGGCCGGACGTTGTTGCGGCAAAGCTGTTTGAGGGAAGGGCAGCACTGCTCGTTGACGGAACGCCGTATGCAATTACGTTTCCGTATTTGTTTCTTGAAAATTTTCAGGCGAACGAGGATTATTATGAAAACCACATCTTCGCAAGCTTTACGCGGCTTCTGCGCTTTGTTTCGTTCTTTGCCGCAGTGAGCCTGCCGGCGCTCTATATTGCGCTAATATCATATCATAAAGAGATGATACCGCGAAATCTTCTTATAAGTATTGCAAAAAGCCGGGCGCAGGTTCCGTTTCCGGCGGCGGTGGAAATGCTTTTGCTTCTTATTTTGTTTGACCTTTTGCGTGAGGCGGGGGTGCGCCTGCCGAAGGCGATAGGTGTTACGGTAAGTACCGTTGGCGCCATTGTACTCGGTCAGAGCATAGTTACCGCCAACATTGTATCTGCCGAGATGATTATAATTGTAGCAATGTGCGGAATAGCGTCGTTTCTTACACCGAAGCTTGACGGCGCAATTGCAATTCTCCGGCTTGTTTTTCTGCTTTTTTCCTCACTTCTCGGAATATACGGATATGCAGTGTGCGTGATAGGCTTTGCCGCGTATATATCATCGCTCCGGTCCTTCGGTGTGGACTTTACTTCATATATAATTCCTCACACGCGCGACGGGGCAAAGGACGGGTATATACGAGTGTTGAGAGAACGGATGATTCATCGTCCGTATGCGATATCACGTCTTAATAAAATACGTTTCCGGAGGAAGCTTTAATGCGGTTTATAAGACTTTTCTTCTCGGCGTGCCTTTTGCTTATGCTTGGTGGATGCTTTGACTATAACGAGCTTAATATGCAGGAGATTGTAAACGGTGTCGGGATAGATGCCGCAGAAAATGGTGTTCGCGTAACCGTGGTGTGCGCGCCCACCGGGGGAATTGACGATAAAGAGGGGGCAAAATACACAGCAGAGGGCGGAAGCTTTTTTGAGGCGGTAAGAGAGCTCAGCTGCCGCGCGGATAAAAAGCTTTACTGGGGGCACACAAGCTGTATTCTCATCGGAGAGGAAGCTGCACAATTTACCGACGAAATTCTCGATACTGTTCTGCGCGTACAGGATGTTTATCTTGACATTGCACCGGTGATTGTGCGTGATAGCCGTGCGGAAGAACTTATTGAAACCGCGCCGCCCGGCGGGAGCGATATCTTTGAAAGTATTTCGGATATGTTCGCCAATGAAGAAAATTCAAGACGGTTTTTCGCAAAGCGCGTGTGGGAGATTTTCAGGGAACGTGAGGTGGATGGCGAATATATCCTGCCGACGGCAAGCGTAGAGGACGAAAAGATGCTTCTTTCAGGCGGTGCGGTTATGAAAAACGGAAAGATTGCCGCCTTTCTTGACGGAGAGCAGATACTTGCTCTGTCGTTAATGAGAAAAAAAGGTTCGGGAGGATATCTCCCGACGCTTGCTCTGCCGCGGGGAGGGCGTGCCTCTTTTGAAATACTTGCAAATGATATAGAGAAAAAGGTGCAGGGAGATGCCGTGAAGCTCAATGTTAAGTGCGTGCTCTCTCCTGCGGGAGCGCAGGGGAAGGTCAATTCGGAAATGATGAAAGACAGCGCAAAGGAATATCTTGAAAACGCATTCTCGGGTCTGATTTCCTATGCACAGAAAAACGACATCGGAGAGATTTTCGCAACGGACGGAAAAGTGCCGGAGGTGACGTGTGAGGTAATTGTAAGTAATATTCTCGGAGGAAAGAAATGAGTTATGTTCTTCCTGCTGTTTTTTTAGCGGCATTGTTTTTTGATTTTCGGGCGCGTGAGGGCAAAGAAAAGCGCGCATATATAGTACTTGGCGTCATATCTCTTCTTCTGGCGGTATTTTCGGGTATCGCCGCGGAAAGCGACCACGTCGGTGCGTCTCTTTCCGGAATGATTTCTATATTTATGAGGTAAATGTATGCGAGACGGAAGAATAACAAACGGCTCGGGCGCGGCGGTGTGCGCTCTTGTGATTTTTGCAAACACTTATTCCGTGATGTCGGGAAGCGATGCAGGTAGCGGCGCGTGGGCGGCACATATTATTGCAGGCGCGGCGGCAACCCTTCTTGCATGGTGTATTGCATCCGTATGCGACAAATTTCCGGAAAAGAGCTTTTATGAGGTGCTTTCTTCGGTGTTCGGGAAATGGGGCGCGCGCTTTTTCGGCGGCGTAACAGCTTTTTTTGCGCTTGTTACATGCATTCTTTCGCTTACGGTTTTTTCCCGCTTTGTGCAGATAACAGCGCTTTTCAGAACCCCGCAGATTGTTCTTCCGCTCCTTATTGCAATTATTTCCGCTCTTGCACTCCGTAGCGGGCTGTGTGCAGTGTCCGGTGCAGCGCGGCTTTTGTTCTGGTTTTCGGCGGCGGTGCTTGCTGTGTTCGTTCTTTTCGGAATCAGGTGGATGGAGTTTTCGCGTCTTATTCCCTCAGGAAAAGAGATTGGTGCATTTTTCAGCGGAGCGGGAGAGGTGTTTTTAAACCGGTTCGGAACGGTATTTGCTCTTTTTTCGGTGTATACGCGAATGGAGAAGGGACCTGCGCGAAAAAAGTTCTTTTTGTGGTCGGTTGCAGGCTCGGCTCTCTCTCTTGCGCTTATCGCTGCCGTGACGGTTGCGACGCTCGGTGGGGATATCGCAGGCACGGATTTTTATCCTGTGTTCACGGCAATGTCAGTTCGCGGTGTTGGCGGGTTCATTCAGCACACCGAGATTCTCGCCTGCATTGCAATGACGCTGTCGTTGTTTTTTAAAACGTCGGTATGTCTGCTGTTTAGTGAGGATATGATTTGCGGGATGTTCGGAATCACAAAAAAAGAAGGACTAAGCCTTCCGCTTGCGCTTAGTAGCGCTGCTATGACACAGCTTATTTACCGTGATTTGTCTGCCCTTCGCGGGATGGTGGAATGGACGCCCGGGGCGGGATGGGTTGTTGCGGTGTATGCGCTTTTGCCGCTCTTTCTTCTTGTGTTCGCTCAGAAAAGAAAAGGGAAGTAATGCCCATTTTTTTCACCGAAAAGGAAACCTCGCATAATATGTAGTGAAGGAGACTTCAAAACATTATTACGGGAGGTTATGTGCAAATGCCTGATAAGGTTTTGCCCGGCCCGATCCACGGAAATCCGCCGTGTGTTAAAGAGGCTGTGTGTATCCATACAAAAAGAATCTACGACTCATGCCGTGATAAAGAGTGCATAGAGAACCTGCGCGTGTATCCCACTCGTTGTTCCCAGGAAATTCTCGACTGCGCAACAAGCGTAAAGAGCCGTGATGCGAAGCTTCTCTGGACGAACATAGATGTGCGCGATGTAGCGTTCAACCGCGGCTTTTACTCGGTTGATATAAGATTTTTCTACTATATCACAGCAGAGGTCTGTGCGTGCAACGGAAGAACACAGAAGGTAAAAGGGCTTGCGATTTACGACAAAAACGTAATTCTCTTCGGCAGCGAGGGTGATGTGAAGATATTCAGCTCCGAGCTTCCGGCTTGCTCTAAGTGTGCATCAAATATGCCGACGGCATTCGTTGAAGCGGTTGATCCGATATTCCTTGACGCGGATATCTGCGAGGCTAAAACGGTGTGCAGCTGCACTCCGCCGGAGTGCGAATGCAACTGCGACGAGCTTTGTGACGTACCGCAATGCATAAAAGAGTATTTTGATGATGAACTCGTCGTCAGCGGAGGCTGCAAGAACCTTCTTGTAACTCTCGGTCAGTTTTCTATCGTCCGCCTTGAACGCGACAGTCAGATTCTCATTCCGGCATACGATTTCTGCATGCCCGAAAAGGAATGCGTCGGCTCCAGCGAAGACAGCCCCTGCGACCTTTTCCGGAAAATCAAATTCCCTGTCGGAGAGTTTTTCCCGCCGTCGAGGGCAATTCCCGATAATCCGCCGTGTGATTGCAAGCCCGTATCTTACGGTTGCTGCGGCAAATGAAAACAGGGAATGTAAAAAGGTTCCGGAACGCAAAACCTTTTTCCTATCCCCTATAATAATTGGGCTGCAAAAAGAGATTGACTTTTTGCAGCCCAACTTCATACATATAAAAATTATTTTGTAAGGTTTTTGGCACAAGTGACACAAACGTGCTTTCCCTTATATTCGGAAAGGGCGGAATCCGACCCGCAGAAAATGCATTTGGAATGATGCTTTTTTAAAATAATTGCATCTCCGTCAACAAAGATCTCAATCGGATCACGCTGGTCAATCCCGAGAAGCTTGCGCAGCTCAATGGGAAGAACAATTCTTCCGAGTTCGTCAATTTTTCTTACGATTCCCGTTTCTTTCATAGTTTCATCCGTCCTTTTAAGTCGAATTTTGCCGGGGATTATAGAATATCAAATATGTAAAATTTTGTCAATAGATGAATTTGCAAAATAATTATTTCATTGCTTAAAATAATTATTGACAAACAACCCGGGACAGTGTATAATCAAGTTAAATAATGTACCTTTTAAGGTGCGGAAGAGTATAATTATTTTACTCTTTAAATCATTTGTAAACGGAGGTAAAAATTATGGCAAAGGTTTCTGTAGGAAAAGATTCCGACGGCGGCATCACCAGTAGCTATAAGGTTGATGACGGTGTAGTATTGAAGGTTCCGTATTCCTTCTTCGGAAGCATTTACGATGAGGCAGAGGAGCAGGCTCTTCTCAAAACTATGCATCAGGATTCTCTCACAATGGGTCCCGAGGTTCAGCGCTTCCAGCGCCGCTTTGCGGAGATGTGCGGAACGAAGTATGCATTTGCAGTAAGTAACTGCACAACGGCAATGCACGTTGCAATGTGCGCAATGGGCATCGGCCCGGGAGATGAGGTTATCACAACCCCGAACACGTTTGTTGCAACATCGCTTGCAATCCTTAAAGAAGGCGGCGTGCCGGTTTATGCGGATATTGACCCGCGCACGTTCAATATCGACCCGGCTGAGGTTGAAAAGAAGATTACCAATAAGACAAAGGCTATCTCTGTTGTTCACTACGGTGGCCAGATGGTCGATATGGATCCCATTATGGAGATTGCAAGAAAGCATAATCTTCTTGTTCTTGAAGACTGTGCTCACGCACCTGGTGCAGAGTATAAGGGAAGAAAAGCCGGCTCTATCGGTGATTTCGGTTGCTTCAGCTTCCATTCCCTCAAAAACATTACAACTCTTGGCGAAGGCGGTATGATCACTTGCAACAACGACGATTTTGCATACCGTATTGACAAGCTTCGTTGCATGGGAAATGTTGATTGGGAAAATCAGACTGATTACTGGATTCCGTCCCACTTTGACAACCATCTCATCAACGGCAAGTGGAGCAACAACTACCGTATGACGGAGTGTCAGGGTGCTGTCGGTAACTGTCAGCTTGATAAGCTTGATATGCTCAATGAGCTTCGTATTCAGCACGGAAGATACCTCAATGAAGGTCTGCAGGGTATCAAGGGTATCACACCTGTTTATGAGGATCCGAACTGCAAGCACATTTACCACCTCTACACCGTTTGTGTTGAGGAAAAAGAGCTTGGCGCAAGCCGTGATGACTTTATGCGCGTGCTTTACCGCGAAGAAGGTGTTCAGGGTATTTTGCATTATCAGCCTACATACCATTTTACATCGCTTAAGGGGCTTGGATATGCCCAGGATATCTGCCCGAAGGCAGAAGACTTCTTCTATCGCCGTGAGATTAACACTCCGCATCATCCGCGTCTTACAAAGACCGACCTTGACAACATCATCCTCGGTATAAAGAACGCAGCAGAAAAGGTTCGCAAGCTGTAAGCTAAACTGTATTTTTGTAAGATATATAGAATATAAAGTTCTCCGGGACAGGTTTTGGCGGATTGTCAAAGCCTGCCTCCGGAGAGTTTTCTGTTATTTTTAATTTATTCATTCGGTGAAATAATCGTTGACAAAACATATTCTGTGCATTACAATATACTTATAACATTGGGGAAGGAGTAAATTAAAAATGGCAAAAAAGGCTACAGATTTCAGATACAACACCGGAGAAACCCGCGTTCCCTGGGCGGCTGTCGGTGAAAACTACAACGCAGACGATCTTCTTGCCGTTGTAAAGTTTCTTATGCAGGGTGAAGGCGCGGAATACGACGCAATTTTTGACAACATAAAGAAAGAGGTTTATAAGCTCTCGGAGCTTTCCACGCCTCCGGGAAAGCTTTCTCTCGGCTCTCAGGTTGAAAAGGCAGAGGATATGGTGGATGAATACCTCGGAACACGCGGATGCGCTTTTGTTGCAAACTGCACCGCCGGTTTTGAAATTGCATATAAATATGCAGGCATAGGCCCGGGAGATGAGGTTATCGTTCCGGCTATCACCTTTGTCGCTACAATGGCATATCCGCTCTCTGTCGGTGCGAAGCTTGTTTTTGCAGACGTTGACCCTGAGACCATCAATATGGACCCGAAGGACGTTGAGCGCAAGATTACCGATAAGACAAAGATGATTGTTCCCGTACATATCGGCGGCTATCCGGTAGACATGGATCCGCTTATGGAAATTGCAAGAAAGCATGACATTCTCGTCCTTGAAGATGCCGCACACGGCTTCGGCGCGGTGTATAAGGGCAGAAAGGTCGGCACAATCGGTGATTTCGCAGGATTTTCCATGCACGAGGTAAAGAACATCACTTCCTTTGGCGAGGGAGGCATTCTTACCACAAATATAGAGAGCTTCCGCGAGGATATGAAGCGTGCGCGCTTCCTCGGTCTTGATTTCTCCCGCAAAATTGATAACTGGCTTTACGACATTACGTCCATTAAGGGCAAGTACGGCACATCCGTTGCCGGCAACAGCTCAACAACCGAAATCCAGGGGCTTGGGCTTCAGCTTCAGGTTGCGCGTAATGAGAAAATCATTGCAGAGAGAAGAGCGGCGGCAGAGTATCTCACACGTCGCTTTGCGGAGAATGACGCAATTATCCCGCAAAAGGTCAATGAAAAGGACATTCAGCCGTCCTTCCATATGTATCTTCTCCAGATAGATCCCGCAAAGGCAGGCGGAGATATTCAGACATTGAAGGAAAAGCTCACCGAAAAGGGCGTTACAAACATTCCGCATTTCGGTCCGCTTTATCGCTTTGATGTTATCCGTGAGCACGGATACGACCGCGACAGCATTGCGGCAACATGCCCGGTGTGCGAGGAAGTGTTCTACAAACGCTTTACCCACCTTCCACTTTACGGACTTTCTGAGGAACAGCTCATCTTTATGGCGGATGCAGTTTTAGAGGCAGTTTCGGAGATGCAGGCAGGTAAATAAAAGAAAAAATCAACACAAAAGCTTACGCATATGTTGAAATGTGTAAGCTTTTGTGCTATTATATTATCCGAAAAAGACAAAGTTATGAGGTAAAGTTATGAAAAACAAGCTGTCAGTTCTGAGAATAAAGGGAGTCTTTGCAGAGAACACTCCGTTCCGGCTGTTTTTGCTGTCCGTTCTTATTACGGGTATATCTTACGGCCTGTATAAGGGAATGCTCGACAACTTCCTTGCTGAAATTGTTAAAATGGGTGAGATGGACAGAGGTGTAACCGAATTTTTCCGAGAGCTTCCGGGAATTCTTCTTATATTCATCCTTGCGGCGTTTTATATGCTGTCTGCGGAAACGATTTATAAGGCAGGCGCTGTGATTATGCTCGGCGGAATGACGATGCATGCAATTCTTCCGCCGACTAAGGTTCTTGCAATCCTTGCCATATGCACATATTCTGTCGGTGAGCATATGCAGATAGGAATGAAAAGCACGCTTTCGCTCAAATACGCCGCACCGGGATGCGGCGGGGCGGCACTGGGTGCGCAGACCTCGGTTAATCAGATAGGAACGCTTTTCGGGTATCTCGTGATAATCCCTGCATTTCTCGCTTTTTCGGGCAGGGGAGCGTATACGGCGTTTTTCTGGGTGGCGGCTGTTCTTGCGGCGGTGGGCGTTGCGTTTTCGCTCCGCATTTTCGGAAAAAGCGAAACCGATAAAAACAAGCGACGCTTTTACTTCCATAAAAAGTATACCAAATACTATATGCTCGAAATGTTTTACGGCGCCCGCAAGCAGGTCTTCCTTACCTTCGGACCGTATGTGCTCATTCTCCACTACGGTGCAAATGCCGCAACGATAAGTCTTCTCTTCGCTGTTTCTGCAATCGCGTGCTTCTTCGCATCTCCGGTTGTCGGGCGTATTATTGACAGAATCGGATATAAGGCAGTTATGGTTGCAGATACGCTCATTCTTGTTGCCGTCTGCTTCTTCTATGGCTTTGCGCACAGAATTTTCCCGACAAATATTGCGTTTATAATATGTTGTATAAATTACGTGCTTGATGCGATAATTTCGCTTGCGTCAATGGCGTCAAATGTTTACGTCAGGGACTTGTCTGATAGTGAAGAAGAGGTAAAGGCAACGATATCGACAGGCGTGTCGATAAACCACGTTATAACTATCTTCATCGCGCTTTTCGGCGGGTGGATATGGCAGACGCTCGGTATAGAGCTTCTCTTCATAATCTCCGCATTCCTCGGTCTCTGCAACAGCGCTTACGCCGCAACGATTAAGACAAAAGCAGCCGTTAAATAGCAAAAGACTTCCCGGCGGGGAAGTCTTTTGCTGTTTAAGACGAAAACACGTGGATTTCAATAAATTGACGCCCTTTTTTGCTCATGCCGCCGATACCGGAAAGGCGTGCTCTGCCGTAGCCGCGAAGGGAGAGAAGGGCGCCCTCGCATATTTCGCAGGAGGGGCTTGTCTCTTCAATGTGGTCAAGTGAGAATTTTCCGTCACGGATAAGCTCTGCCGCTTTTGTCCGCGATATTCCGAATGCAAGGGAAAGAACGGTATCGGCGCGAAGCGATGCCACCGTTCCCGAAACAACATCGAAGACCGGCTCGGGAACGCGGATGTCGGAGAGCGGGACTGTTTGGCATTTTACGCCGAATCTGCCGATCTTTGTAAGATTGTCGCATATAAAACCGGCGACCTGCGGTGTGCAGAGAATATATCCTTCGTCGCCGAGAACTAAGATATCTCCGACGGTCTCGCGCTTGATGCCGAGTCCCATAAGCGAGCCGAGCCAGTCGCGGTGTGACGGGTTCCCGAACGGACATTTTGCGTGAATTGCCGTTATGTTTTCACAAAGCGGAAAATCCTCTGCGGAGATATAGTCGGGCAGAAAGAACAGCCGCATTCTTTCTGCGCCGTCAAAGCCACCTGAAAAAAGATAAGTCACATCGCGGCGTGTGCGGCAGAATTTCATTGCTTCGGCGCTTTCAGCCGGGGTGAGGAATGCGGTGGAGCTTTGCCGGTTCGTCCGGGCTGTATTATCTGCTAAATCGCATAATCTTTTTTGTAATTCCTGTTCCATGGATAATTAAAACTCCCGTAAGATATTTGTGTTCCTATTTTAGCATATTTTGATAAATTTGGCAACTAAATAACAAAATAAGGTGCTTTCAAAAATTTCGTAATATTGAAATTATATTACAGAATTTTCATATTTTCGTTGACAACGGCGCAACGTTCGGGTATAATTATATACGTTAAAAAACGCGGTAACCCGCGAAAAATAAGGAGGAAACACACATGAAAAAAATCACAGCACTTATCCTCGCGCTCGTAATGGTTTTCGCTCTCTGCGCATGCGGCGGCGGAAACGGCGGTGCCGGCGGCGAAGTCTCGTATGACATCCCCGAGGGTAAGCAAATCCCGGATGACGCAGTTCTTGACGTCACCATCGCAAGCCATGCTTCCTGGCCGTATGACGAAACTTGGAAAGTATGGGAGTACATCGAAGAGTCTATCGGCGGAACAATCAACGTAAACGCTGTTCCGTCTTCAGACTTTGGCACAAAGTTCTCGCTCACAATGGCGGCTCCGGATTCTCTTCCGGACGTATTCGGCTTCCAGGGCAAGCCCGGAACGTTTGCAGACTACTGTGAACAGGGTGCATTCCTTCCGCTTGATGATTACGAAGAATTCCTTCCGGACTACAACAAGTTCTGGGATTCTCTTCCGGAGGATGAACAGTGGATGCGCGACACCCGCCGCGCAGCAGACGGCAAGGTTTACTTTGCTCCCATCTACGGTATGGAGCGCGCAACAAATCTCCGCGGCTGGCTCTACCGTAAGGATATCTTTGATAAGCACGGGCTTAAGACTCCCGAGACAATCGACGAGCTTTACACCGTTTCAAAGAAGCTTAAAGAGCTCTATCCGGATTCTTTCCCGTTCTGCATGAGATCGGGGCTTAACAACATCAGCGTTATCGGTTCGTCTTTCAAGCCGAACTTCCACACCGGTGCATACTATGATTTCGAAAACGAAAAGTGGTGCTATGGCGTTACCGAGAGCGAAGTTATGCTTGAAATCGTTACCTTCCTTAACAAGATGGTAAATGAGAAGCTCATCCCGGCAGACTTTATCACAATCAACACATCTTCATGGCAGGAGCTTGTAACTACCGACCGCGGTTTCATTATGCCGGAGTATCAGGTACGTATCGACTTCTTCAATAACATCGCACGTGCTCAGAAGCCGGAATACACAATTGCAGCAATGATGCCACCGAAGTCCACAAACGGTATCGGTGTCAATATGCTCAACAAGTACAATAACGACCCGATGGGCTTTGGTGTTCCGAACACAGGTGATGCAGCATCTATCGCAAACGCAATGCGTTATCTCAACTGGTTCTACTCCGACGAGGGCTGTGAGCTTATCAGCTGGGGTAAGGAAGGCGAGACATACGAGGTTGTTGACGGTAAGAAGCAGTACATCCTCCCGAACGAGGGCGACAATGCAAAGCTTCTCTATGGCTTCCAGACAATCGGTGCTTATCTCCGTGTAGATCCGGAATCCATCGACGCTTCAATCTCCGAGGAACAGGCAGCTACAACAGACTTCCTGCTCGAGTACACATATCCGGAGCTTGACCCGACAAGCTATATGCAGCTTTCATCTGCAGAGTCGCAGCAGCTTTCCGACCTCAATACCTCTGTTACCACGATGGTACAGGAGAACCTCACAAAGTTCATTATCGGTCAGCGCCCGCTTACTGAGTGGGATAAGTTCCAGGAAGAGCTTGCCGCTCAGCCGATTGACGAGATTCTTGCAATCTACGACAACGCATATCAGAACTACAAATAAGAATATCGGTATAAAAATGACCGGCACTGCGAAAATGCAGTGCCGGTTTTATGTTGGTTGTTACACTATTGCCGGTTGTTTTCCGGAGAAGATTTCCATGGCGTTGTTGTAAAAATCACGGACGGTGAGCGGACGGCTTCTGAAGTCGTTTATACTGCCGGGGGAAAGCTCGTATATCCATGCCCCCTCGTATCCCACTTCACAGAACTTCTTATAAAGAGCCACCCAATCAATCTTGCCCTCACCTGCAAGCCAATGGCGCTCGTTAACGAAATCATAATCATTGATATGTACGGTGATAAGCTTATCGCGTACCTTGTCGAGAAAGTCATCATGAGTACCGAGAAGCAGATGGTTTGTATCAAAGCAGATGCGGAGCTTGTCATTCACGCTGACTATATCCATAAGCTCATCTGCCGTTCTTCCGAGGCATACGGGGATCATATTTTCAACTGCAATTTCCGCACCGCGCGCTGCCGCAAATTCGGCAAGACGGAAATGTGCGTCTTTAGTTTGGTTAAGGCATTCCTCGCGGTTCCACTCTTCCTTTATTATAAAGCTCGGGTGAGAAACGAAGCGCGTGCATCCGATATCCGTTGCGCGCTCAATCATCTTGAGCTGGAAATCAAACGCCCAGTCGCGTTCCTCCTTAGTTGGCTGTATCACGCTCCACTGGCGCTGGAACGGCAGATGCGTGGTCCAGATGTCAATTTCATATGTATCCGCAAGAGTGCGTACCTTTTTAAAATCAAGACTGTCCGGCTCTTTCACAAGGCACAGTTCAACGGCAGTCATCCCTCCGTCGCGCATCGCGCGGAAGCTCTCTTCAGTCAGGTTTGTATCGTAATATCTTATTCCGATTTTGCGCATAAAAAATACCTCCAAAAGTATACGAAGGTATTGTAACATATATGTTCGTGATTTGCAATGTAAAAAAGCGCATAAAAAGCCTCCCTTGCCTAAAGGGAGGGGAACCGCCGAATGGCGGTGGAGGGATTTTAGCGTCATATCGAAATCTGCGCTTTAAAATACCTTTTCGCCTATTGAACCGCGATAGAAAAGGTCGATCTTTTCATCGCTTATATTCATCCACGCTATACGTTCCATACGCTTTGCGTGAAGCAGCTCTCCGTAGTTCAGGCTTCGCAAAAGCATTTGTTCACGAAGCTCTGCGGGGGACAAGCCATACATATTTTTTATAGTGTGGCTTAAGTGAACGCTGTCATAAAAGCCGCATTCGTCTGCAATCTCGGAAAGAGATTTATTTGAAAACCTAAGAAGCTTTATAACGTGTACCATTCGCGAACGCATATAGAAATCATAAAAGGTTTGTCCTGTGCAGCTTTTAAACTTGTCATTAAATGAGCGCTTGGACATAAAGGTAAGCTTTGCGATTTCATCAAGCGGGATGGCCTCTTTTGCATTTTCTCCGATAAACCGGGCTGCCTCGGATATGACAATAGACTGATCAACGGCACGCAAAAGCTTTGCATCGGATATTTTTGATCTGCTGTTGATTGCAAGAAGCTCAAAAATGTTGGAAATGATATTGAAGATTTTCCTTTCCTGCATATCATTATGCCGCGCATATTCTGCGTTGCAGTTCTCAAAAAGCTCGTCCATACGCTCTTTTTCCTTGCCGGAAAGATTAATAAGCGGCGTGAGAAGGAGCTTGTCAAAAACGGAAGATACGTAAGAAAGCGGGCGGAACGGCATAATGTTTTTGCTGAAAAGGTCTTCATATATGGAAATACAGATAATGCGGGTTTCCTCGGGTGTGGTTGCGGAAGTGTCTATGGAATGTGTGGTAAACGGAAAAATGAGCGCAAGGCTGCCGGGAGTCATACGTACCCGCTCGCCGTTTATCATCTGATCATACGAGCCGGAAACGGTGTACCAAAGCTGGGTATAGTCATGCCAGTGAGATTCGCCGACGCGCGAAAACTCATTAACGCGAACCTGAAATGGTTGTATGCGAAGAGAAAATGCCGTACTCTTTAACGATGGGTGAGTTCCGTTATGAAGCCGGGGAATAATCACTTTTTCTGACATAACTGACACCTCCTTGCCGATAATTTACCGAGTTTACTTTATTTTATCATAAAAAGAGTGTCTTATCAAGCACAAATCCCGAAAAAAACGTGCAATATTTTACATTGGTGATGCAAAGGAAAAGGTTGATTTTTCTTGACAAAGGTGACTTTTAAGCATATAATAAATACAGACACCATATATGACACCAAAACAGAGGGATAAATATGAGTAAATGGGATAAGCTTATAGAGCGTATACTTGAAAAGGACAGGTCGTTGCGGTTTGATGAGCTTGCGCGGGCGCTGATTAAAATCGGATATGCGGAGCATCAGCCGAAAGGCGGAAGCAGCCATTATACATTCCGTAAAAACGGTTGCACACCTATAACTATCCCGAAGAAAAAAACGCCGATAGATAAGGTTTACATCACATTGGTCAGCGATGCCGTAAAACAATATCTGAACGAGGAGGAAATATAAGTGAAGGATTTAAGCTTCTATATGTCACTGAATTACAAGATTGAAATTCTCAGAGAGGAAGAGGGTACGGGATATGTTTTTCATTGCCCGGAGCTTCCCGGCTGCATAACCTCGGCAGAAAATGTGGAGGAGGGAATGCGGCTTATTGAAGATGCGAAAAAATGCTGGATAACAGCGTGTCTTGAGGACGGAATTCCGGTGCCGGAACCGGCGTCTTGTGAAAGCTATAGCGGACAATTCAAGCTGCGTATTCCAAAATCGCTTCACAAGTCTCTTTCGGAGAATTCAAAGCGCGAAGGGATTAGTATGAATCAATATTGTCTGTATCTCCTTTCAAAAAACAATGCTGAGCATTCGGCACAAAGAATATAAGGCAGAATATTGTTACAACTCTCAAAGCCCGGTTTGATGCCGGGCTTTTTGTTTTGCCAAAACGTGCAATATTTTACATTGGATTTTTCGCTCGGAAATGTTAAAATGTTATTACAAAAGTGTGGCGATATGTGCCACGAAATAAAACATCTGCCTCTTCCTGAATTTTTATGCAAAAAATCCGGGCGGGGTGGTAGTACATTTTTATACATTTCAAGGAGGAAGAAAACATGAAAAAACTATTATCAATTATCCTTGCGGCGGCAATGCTTCTGTCATTGATTCCGTCAGTATTCGCGGAAGGAGCGGGGACGGTGATAGAACAAAAGATTGAATTTAAAGATAGCACAAGCTTTGTTATGGGAAATCAGGGAAGTTCTCCGCGTTACAGCGTGTCAATAGATGATGGAGTTTTGAAATGGTCGGCTCAGTGCAGAGCGATGGGCGATAATTCACGAAATGCATATTTTGCGTTTGTGGCGATACCGTTCAAAGCAACATATAGTGGACAGGCAACAGTGTATCTTAGATCTGCGGAACAGACGACCACGTCAGCAGATGTATCGGTGTTTGTTGTGAAAAATACAGGTGTTGCTGTTTGTGGAGATACTTGTAGTTCAAAACCAAGCATAAGTGACGGTAAAGTAAAAGGTTGCTATTTTGTTAGCGACGACTACTCTGGATTCTACGCTAAAAATGTAAAAGGTAGGTTTGATTTTAGCAAAGCTACCCCAAATGAAGATGCTCAAGTATACAATGCGGAGAACAAAGTGGAATTAGTTAAGGATGAGGATTATTATTTTATTTTGATTGGTGATGCAACATCTATTAAAAATCAGCCCATTGGTCTTTCAACGCACAGCAATCAGGAAACATATCCCAACGAACGAGACGTTTACGATTATTATGTGAAAAATGATGTTTCGGTACCTTCGGTATACAAGCAGACATTTGCTCTTTCTGGTATAAAGCTTGTGAAAACAGAGGAAAAACCTACAGAATCACCCGAATACGTTTCTGCATTCACACCGTCTGCCACGGTTGAAAACAGCACGCCTGCAAATGCTGACGTTATCCCGCTTGCATACGCAACAGACGGAACAGATATAAAACCGACAAACATCAAAGCTACTGGCGATGAAAACGGAACATACATCGTAACAACCGATGCAGAGGTTGGTGGTTACACCTTCCGTTACTGGGCAAGGGGACTTGAAAGTAAAGACAGAAAACGCATTGTTTCTTTTGCAAATGAATTTACCTACACACCGAGCAATGAGAAAAACTACCTCATTGCAGTGTATGATAAGGCAGGAACAACCGCTGCAGCTACAGAATACTACAACGCAAACGGACAGAAGCTTGCAAACGGCGATGAGCTTCCGTATATGGCAGGCTACGGTCAGGCGACCGGATGGAAAGAACCGGTATACGGAATCAAGGAAGCAATTTACAGCGAACCGATTAAGTATGAAATAACAATCGGCGATGCAGAGCCTGTCGAGTACGCTTGGGGAACACCGGTTGAATGCCCGGAACCAACAGAGCCGGAAGGACAGGAATTCTGGGGATGGAAAAAGACGGTCAACGATGTTGATGTCGGAATTGTATCAACAGATCCTAATTATACATTCTATGCTTGGGAATCTTGCACTGTAACACCGGTTTATAAAGAAGCCGCTCCTGTGTTTGATGGTGAAAAGCGCAGAATAATCCTCGGTACATTCTTGCTTGGCGGAAAGACAGCAGTTATGGCAGAGTTCTTCGGCTTTGATAATGTGCTTGAGCGTGGTATCACAATTGACGGAACAGACTATGCTATGACAAACAAGAATGCAGATCAGTTCACAATAGTTGATGATGATAACAAGGGAAACATTTCCGGCTATGCGATACTTGAAGGCGGATTGAAATTGATTTATAATTTACCTGTGAACAATGCAGAATAACTAAACAACAGCAGGGGAGGATGGACGGCGTTCACCCTCCCCGCGTTATTCGGGAACGCAAACGTTCTTGTTTAGGAATGCCGCCTATAAGCGTAAACGGGTATAAATTACAGCGAAATCACAGAAAAGACGGCGTGGGCAAAATTTTAATTTTGCCGTTTACGCAAGTCTCTGTGATGAGCGAATAATTTATCCGGTGCGCGCCGAGCAGCAAAAGCGTGGAAGGTTTCAAAGGGAACTGAGCAAAGTTCCCTTTGTGGGAAATCCCTCCACCGCCATCCGGCGGTCCCCCTCCCTTTAGGCGAGGGAGGCTCAAAAACAGAAAGGAGAACAATGTATGAAAACTAAACTGAACAGGATTTTATCACTGCTTTTAAGCATCGCGCTGATGATATCGCTGCTCCCGGCAATACCGGTATTTGCCGCAGCCGAGGCACAGGTGATCACACCGGATGGAAGCACACTTATTCAGAACAATGCAACTTATTACACTTCTTCCGTTGCGGACGGCGTGCTGAAAATAACAGCTCAGTGCCGTGCGATGATGGATAATACGCGCAATAGCAACACTGCGTATGTGGCAATACCGTTCACAGCGGCAACGTCGGGCGATTTCAATCTTTATCTGAAATCCGATGACCCGACCGTGACTTCTGCCGATGCGGCAATTTTCATTGTTGAAAACACGGGAAGCACGGCTTGTAGTGCAAGCGGATGCTCATCACCGTCATCAATGACGGATAATAAGGCAAAGCCCTGCTATTTCCTTGATGATGTTTACGCAGATGCATATGCAAACGTTTTCGGACGTTTTAATTTCAGCACAGCGCAGAAGGATACATATCAGCCGGTGCTTAAGGGAGAAAATGCATCGGAAATTTCGCTCACGGAAGGCAAAAATTATTATTTTGTTCTTTACTGCGATTCCGAGTCTCTGAAAAACAGCCCGATTGGCCTTTCAACGCACAGCAATCAGGAATCATATCCCAACGGACGAAACGTTTACGAGTATTATGTGAAAAAAGGCGAGTCGGTAAAATCGGCGTATAAGCAGACTATCTCCCTTTCCGGTATAAAGCTCGTCCCGGCAGGTCAGTCTCCGGACGAGGGAGAGGATGAAGAGGAAGAATCGCTTCTTTCTTTCCCGCAGAAGCTTCTCCATGTCGGCGATACTCTTGCAATCTCCGGTGTTCCGGCAGGGGCAACGCTTTCCGTCGCGCCGGAGGGTGTTCTCACCGTTGCACAGAACGGCGAGGTTACCGGCGTTGCAATGGGTAAAGCAACCGTCACGGTAAGCGCAGGCGGAAAGAACCACACGATTGAAATCCCGGTTGTCGGTGAGAATAGAATCAGCACGGCACCCGGAAAGTCCGGCGATGATTATTTCAGAAATGGCATTTATGACGACGGTGGACTTGGCACAACTACCGAAGAATCTGATACCATCTGGATTTTCGGAGGAACCAAAGCAACTTCTGAAATTACATCCACGTTAGAATCGTTCACCGATATGCCGGGGCGGACTTCGGCGGTTCACGGTTTGAAAACGGTAACCAACGGGACAAGATTTTACATAACAACAAGCGACGATAAGGCAAAATCCGGTGACGGAATAAATACAACAAGAAATGAAAAGATTTATGAGTTTACCGGATGGATAAAGCTTGATAAAACTTCGGAGAATAACTTGCCTGCACCGGCAACGGTATTGGCAGGAATCTCTACAGCATGGAAAAAGGGGACAACTCAGAATGCGCATATTAAAACCGCTGCCGTATGGAATGACGGTGATTATGAGGTGACCGATTCCACGACCGGATGGAAAATGTTTGCAACTCCCTCTGTATTGCAGTATAGAAGCAATATGGATCTGACTGACGGTAATGATACTGTGGGAATGGTACCTCGTCTTAACGTCAACAGCACTTCTGTGGCAAACACTGCTTTGACAGGCTATTTTACCGAGTTTTCTCTTCATGAAGTAGTGCTTGACAGAATAGAGCTCTCTCATGACCGTGTTGATCTTTCAACAGATGGCGAAACCTCGGCAACAGTAAGTGTGATTAATACTTATTCCAACACCGGAAGAAAAATTGAGAGCATCAATCAAACTTCCGTCAAAGGGACGCCCACCTACAAATCAAACAACACAGCTGTTGCAACTGTTGACGATGCAGGTGTTATTACGGCAGTTGCTGCCGGTTCAACGACCATTGAGGTATCAACGACAATCGGCAACGTCACAAAGACGGCAACTGTTGATGTGGTGGTAACCGGTGGCACAACGCCCGAACCGGGCCCGGGAACAGATCCCGAACCTGAGCCGGAGCCTGAACCGGAACCCGATCCCGAGCCGGATGGGGTTGCAGTCCCCGATGCTCCGATTGAAGGACTTCCGGAATATCAGGGCGAGCCGATTGTATACAACATGACAAGCGGTGCATTTGACCTTGCAAAAATGTATAAGGCAACGGCAAAGGATACTAACAACTACTATGTGTTCGGTGACAGCGGCGAGACCGTCAACAGAACATGGGTTGACGGACGTGTCGGCAGCTCACTCATCAGAAACCAGGGTATAGCAAGCTGGAAGCCGTGCATAACGACAAATGCACAGGGCGAAAAGGTGGAAGCCTTCTCCGCTATGAAGGAGACAGAGCCGAAGTGGGCAATAGAGCATCCGACAAAGTATCTCTATAAGGACGGAGCTCAGAACTATCTTGCATCCTGCCTTAACCCGCAGGTAAACACAAATTATGTTCGTCTTGACCTTGTGGAAAAATATTGGAACGAGCCGAACAACGGAAAGCACAAAGAAGCTCCGGGTCCGTATCTCGCGGTAAGGCTTCTTGTTGAGAACGCAGGACGTTACAGCCTTTCTATAGGCCGCGGAACGACCTCAGATACAGGTGTCCGTACCCACGTTCATATGATAAAGGCAGACCCGAACAAGCGCTATGAAGCCGACGAGATTGACGGACTTCTCAAAGAAGCAAAATACGTTGGTATTCACAGCTCCCTCAAGGGTGATCCCAAAGAGATAACAAGCGTTACGGATTTCTGGGTAAACGTTCCGGAGGCGGGCGAATATCTCCTTGTATTCACTCCGTCAAAGGACAGCAATGCAGGAACATCACTCTGCTATCTTAACACTATTACGCTCGGTCCGATTATCAGAACGCTCACAAAGGTTGCGGTTACAGCCGAAAAGCCAAACCTTTTCCATGGCGAGACAACAACACTTGATTACGCGCTCTTTAACAATGACGATACACCGTATGTCGGTGAAAGCTCGGTATACTGGTATGAAAGCTCAGATCCGTCCGTTGCATCTGTATCACAGGACGGCGTGGTTACTGCTCACAATGCAGGTAAGGCTGATATTATTCTGTATGTAGAGTCTGCGGGAATCGAAGTAAAAGGTTCTGTAAGTGTGACCGTTGCAGACAACACCCCGCTTGCCTGGGCTGAAATCATCGGCTCGGAGAGTGTTGAAGCAGGTTTTACCGGAAGCCTCAGCTACCGCGCAGGCCACGTAAGCGGATCTCCTGCAAACCCGGATGTCTGCACAGTTTCGTACAGACTTGCGAATACTGAGGATGAAAAGTATCTTAAGGTTAATTCCCAAACAGGTGTTATTACCGGTGTTTCAGAATGTGACTCCGTAACGGTTATTGCAACGGTAACGTGCGGAGAATACACAATCGACAGTGATCCGTTTGAAATTAAGGTTACGCCGAATTCTCCGAAGAGCAAGCTTATTGATTTCAGAAAGCCCGGCTCGGGATATGCTTCGGATGTAATGATTGATGAGTACGGCTGGCGGATAAATGCAGCCAAAACATCAAGCGATGTGTCTGCTCCGTCGAGTTCAAAGCTACGCTGCTATTCTCAGGGAACACATGCACAGATTACATCTGTCGGACAGACGCAAAATGCAGACCTTGCTATAGATATACAGGTCGATTACGACGGCTGGTATGAGATAGACTTCCTCGGAACTCAGTACTATCGCGGCGCAAAGAACGCAAACCTCTATATGGATGGAGCATATTTGGGTAATTTCTGCTTCTGGACGGATATGTCCACGAACAGAAACTACAATGCACTTAAATCCCTTAACACAATGTACCTCACCCGCGGTGTACATACGATAATCTTCCGCGCGATGACAAAGAGTCCGGAGGGCAACTATTCGCATATGATTCCGGCGTATCTTCAGCTTTCATATGTTGAAGGTGTCGGAGGTCTTGAATCTGTCGGGCTCTCTGCAGAAAAGACCTCAATGGCAGCAGGAGAAACTACGACGGTTACACCGAAGGTTATATTGGGTGGCGGAAGAGAATACAGCTTTGGAAACAAGCATGGAAACAAAGCTGATCCGGATAATAACATCACTTTTTCTTCCTCGGATTCAAATGTTGTTAGCGTGTCAGGCTCGAAGCTTACAGCCATTGCTCCGGGAAATGCAACTATAACCGCAACTGCAAAAATCGGTGACGACACACTCTCGAATACGATTGACATCACGGTAACCGGGGATACGCTCTCGCGCGTTGAGTTTGTACATCCGCAGTATGATATATTTGTGAACGGCTCGGGCGCTCCTGCGGTCAATGCATATCTTTCCAATGGACGTAAAATAGATTCCGGAGATATTTCGGTTGAATATATCATTGAAGATACATCGGTTGCAGTTATGGAAAGCAAAACAAAGCTTGTCGGTAAGACAGTCGGTTCAACAACCATTAAGGCAAAGGTGACCTTTAACGGAAATGATTATTTCTCAGAGCCGATTCCGCTTAACGTAATAGAATATGGCTTTGCGAGCCTTACGCTCGGCGCTGTAACTCAGGTTATAAAGGCAGGCGGCAAGGGAACAGAGCTTTATCTCCGCGCATATGACAATGACGGAAAGAGTCTTCCTATTCCGGCAGGTGCCGCGGTATATTCCTCCGCTGATGAAAACGTTCTCACCGTTGACGGAAACGGCCGCGTAACTCCGGTAGATGTAGGTGTTACGGATGTTACCGTAACGGTAACTCTTGATGGTGTACCGCGCAGTGAAAAGATAACGATTTCCGTCCGTGACGGTAAGGTTGCATCAACGTATTACACCAAAGAAAAAATAGATGCAGCGCGCGAAAATATAAAGCTTTACGACTGGGCAAAAACGACAGCTGAAAGCGTGATTGAAGAAGCAGATGGATATCTGCCGCATCTCGATTACATATATAATATGATAACCGCGCATACGCTGCCGCGTGCATTCGATCTTGTAGAAACGGAAGATCCGATGATCTGGCGCTGCTTCTATTGCGGAGTTGACCTTAACTATAAGTATGGCAAATATGCGTGGAACATTGACACGATAAACCGCCCGTGGAAGATTCAGTGCCCGGATTGTAAGCGCCTCTTCCCGAGTAATGATTTCGGAGCATATTACGAGCGCGGTTTGGATGAACATGGCGAGTTTGACTACACGCTTGCAAGAGAAGAAAACGGTATTCTCTGCGGACGCGGTGAAAGAAACGAAAAAGGCGAGTATGTGGTGTTTGACTGGGCAAAGGACAACCCCTACGGCTACGGCGACCCGAAGGGTAATCTTTACAACGCAACATACAATGAGCTTCGTGAAAAGCCGATTGACCCGTTCTACGGTGATAAGATAACCCAGGGCTGGGGTGATTTCAAAACCGGAGGAGACAGCAGAGTTCCGAACACCGGATATTTCTGGGGCGTTGACGACGGATTTGGATATGATACAGGCCGTTACAACACAAGCAGTGAAGGAGCAAAGATTAAAAACGTTCATCGGTATATTGCTGTATTCAATCACGATGGACTGTGGTATGGCTCAGATAAGGACCAGCTTATCTACCGTTCGGTTCAGGCGTTCCGCGATGCGTATCTCTATACGGGAGACAAAAAGTATGCCCGCGCAGGCGCGATAATACTTGATCGTGTTGCAGACCTTTATCCTTATTTTGACTACAAAACAGACTGTCCGGATCTCCAGTCATCCACAGATGGCGGGGGCAACGGAAAGGTTGTCGGACGTATCTGGGAAAACTTCTTAAACCGTGAGCTGACCACAGCGTATGATGCGTTCTTTGATATTTATGATGATCCGGAGGTTGTATCTGTTCTTTCCGGCTATGCAGAAAAATGGAACCTTGACAATAAGAAAACCAACGGTGAGCTTATCCGCCAGAACGCAGAGGATAATATCATTTATGAGACGTACACTGCGATAAAGAACGCAAAGCTTGCAGGTAACTTTGGTCTTAAGCAGCACAACCTTGCAAAGGCAGCAGTTATTCTGGATCGTGACCCCGATACACAGGAAATGATAGAGTTTGTTATGCAGCCGGGTGCTACATCACAGACGAAATGCACCGGCGGCGGAATGCGTCCTGCACTGTTCAATCAGATTGACCGCGACGGTTATGCAGACGAATCTTCAATGGGATATATGTCAATGTGGGTTTCAAACTTTATTCCGTATATTGATGCACTTGAAAACTGGGACGGCCTCCGTGATGAAGATAATCTTCGCAAGAATCCGAAGTTTATAAAGATGCTCTATATGGGACTTGACCTTATCCTCGCAGGTGTTCGCGGTGCGAACATCGGTGACAGCTCAGCTACCTTTGCGGGTGTTTCATTCCCGACATACACTTCCTCGTGGCTTGAGGGATTGCGGCTTACGGGTGACCCGATGTTCGCTCAGCTTCTCTGGCATACGAACCAAGGAAAGACTGACGGAATTCACTACGGCATTTTCGTAAAAGATCCGGAATCTCCGCAAGAACAGATAAAACAGCTTGTAGAGCAGTATGGTGAATACAATTTCTCCGAAAGTTCAATTGCAACGGGCTACGGGTTTGCAGCACTCCGTGATGGTGTCATGTACGATAAGGTAACAAACCCCACGCAGACAAACACAATGCGTGATTGGTGGATGTACTTTGGCGGCGCAGCGACAACTCATAAGCATAAAGATGCGCTCAATCTCGGTCTTGATGCATTTGGCCTTAATATGGCGCCGGACCTTGGTTACTTCTCATCATCGGGCGGTGCAGGTACAACTCAGGGTGAGAACTGGACAGAGAGCACAATCTCACACAACACCGTTGTGGTAAATGACAAGGCACAGGCAAGAATAAAGAAAACAGGCTTCCCATACCACTTCGAAGATGCCGGAAGCATCAAGATTATGGACGCCGATGCACCCAACGCATATTCGGGTGTGACGGATATCTACCGCAGAACGGTTGTTTCAATCGATGTGGACGACACAGTTTCCTACGCGCTCGATTTCTTCCGCATTAAGGGCGGTGACGAGCATGTTTACAGCTTCCACAGCCAGTCTGAGGAAAGCGTTGTGACGGGTGTGAATATGGCGGCACAGCCGCGAGGAAGCTACGCAGGTATTGACGTTCCGTTTGGCGAGGAAGTAAAGTATACTGCAACCAACGGATATAACTGGCTTGCAAATGTTGAGCGTGCCGTAGAGCCGGGAACGGGAGAGTTCTCGATAGACTTCAAGATAAAAGATTATCGCAAGACCTTGAAGGGAAAGCGGAATCTCCACTTAAAGCTTACTCAGCTTAACGATTTTAATATATCTGAGGTAGCTGTTGCCGACGGTCAGCCGGTTCAGAGAGATATGAACCCGGAATGGACGGACTATCTCCTTGTCCGCAGAAGCGGAAAGAACCTTGATACGCTCTTTACTTCCGTAATCGAGCCATATGAGGACAGCAGCAAGATAAGCTCGCTTACCCGCGTTCCGGTAAAGCATGCCGACGGAACGGAAGTCGGAAGAAATGAGACTGTTGCCGCGATAAAGGTTGAGCTTACAAACGGACGCGTGGACTACGTTGTATATGCGGCAAACAACGAGACAGCTTACAGAATTGATAATCTCTTTGATTTTGAGGGCTTTGTAGGTGTTTACAGTGTTGCGGCAGACGATAATACTGATGTTGTGAGAACATATCTCCACGACGGTAAAACTCTCGGCGAGGCGATACAGAACAAGGATGCTGCTATAACCGGTAAGATAGTAAGCTTTACCGATACGCTCTCTCTTGATAACTTTATGGAAGTAACATATAACGAAGAGATAGCTCCGGAAGAGCTTGTCGGCAGAATGATTGTCATCGAAAACGACGGCGGTCAGAACGGCGCGTACATCATCAAGAGCGCGGAAAAGGCAAAAGATAACATCCGTATAGGAACGGGAGACGTCTCATACTTCCGCTCGCTTACCGAGGATGGAAGCGATTATGTGATGAACTTTGCGGTGGATGACACCTACAGAATTCCGCTTACTTACACGACTGATGCGGCGCCGGAAATTTCGGTTTCCGGAGAGTACACAACAAGTGCGGGAAGCTCAATAAATATTCCGCTGAATGTTACAAGCGACCGTGAGTACACGCTTGCGGGCACAACGCTTCCGCGCGGAATGAGCCTCAATTCCGAAACCGGAGTTCTCACATGGAAGCCGGACAGCTCTCAGGTGGGTGACAACCACGTTGCGGTAACGGTTGATAACGGCGTAATGTCTGATACCGTTCACTTTATCGTAACCGTTTACGGTTCGACAACCGGAAATACATCATCAGATAAAACGGAAAATTCCGGAACAGGAACTACCGCCACACCCGCCGGAGGCGGTGGTGGCGGTGGCGGTGGCGGCGGTGCCGCACCGACCGACAAACCGGATGATGAAACCAAGACCGATGAATCCGACACATCCGACAAAACTGATGAAGATGAAAGCCTTCTCCTTGAGGAGAAGGTGCCGAGCGTAGGCGAGGCGGATGAGGTGGAAAAACCGCAATTCACCGATCTTGGCAACCACGCCTGGGCAGAGGATGCGATAAACACCCTTGCGACAGCCGGAATTATAAAGGGTACATCTGCAAGCACATTCTCTCCGGCGAACAATATAACAAGAGCTGATTTTGCACTGCTTCTTGTCCGTGCATTCAAGCTTGAAAGTGAAAATACCGAGAACTTTGCAGACGTATCGGCAAATGATTACTTCGCACCGGAGCTTGCGATAGCACGAAACAGCGGTATTGTAAACGGCATCGGTGATAACAAGTTTGCCCCGCGTAATACGATAACCCGCCAGGATATGATGGTAATAGTCTACCGTGCATTGCAGAAACTTGATGTGAAGTTCGACATTTATGACGAACCTAACTACGAGGACTTTGGCACCGTCGCAGATTACGCACGCGAAGCAGTCACCGCCCTCATCGGCGCAGACCTCGTCAACGGCAAGAACAACCGCATCGCCCCGACGGATTACACCACTCGCGCAGAGGTTGCAGTACTTATCAAGAGGATTTTAGATTACATAAAGTAAAAAAGCTATTTTTCGCCTGCGGTTGAAGGAATGAATTCTTTTGTTTTCGGCAAATTCCCGAAGGGGTTCTTACTTTCTTGTTTCGCCAAGAAAGTAAGCAAAGAACGCGAAAAAGGGGAGAACTCGCGCGCCAACTCCCGTGGCGCAAGGAAACCTCCCCTTTTAACCCCTCCGCACGCAACGACGGAAAGCAGTACGTGGAATAGGGCGTGTGGGGGCTGCATACCCCACGGAAACCTAAAACGTTCTTGTTTAGTATTGCCGCCTTTCGCGCCAAGCGGGAATAAATCACAGCGAAATCACAGAAAAGACGGCGTGGGCAAAATTTCAATTTTGCCGTTTACGCAAGTCTCTGTGATAAGCGCGATGATTTATCCGGTGCGCGGGCAGCGGCAAAAGCGTGGGGATCCAAAGGGGTTCGCAAGAGAACCCCTTTGAAAAACCCCGCCCGGCAGGGCAAGCCTGTTTGCGGGTCTCCGCAAACGAAAAAACGATTAACACACCTATGTGTTAATATAAACAAAAAACTAAGGAGGTAACTTCAAAATGAAAAAACTAATCGCATTAACTCTCGCAACAGTTATGCTGCTTGCGCTTTGCGCGTGCGGAGGTAACACCGGAGCAGGAAACTCAGACATTTCATACGACATTCCCGAAGGCAAAGCAATTCCCGATGATGCAGTACTTGACATCACCATCGCAAGCCACGCATCCTGGCCGTATGATGAAAACTGGAAGGTATGGGAGTACATAAAGGAATCTATCGGCGGAACGATAAACGTAAACGCAATTCCGTCATCTGATTTCGGAACAAAGTTTACGCTTGTAATGGCAACTCCGGATAGCTTGCCGGATGTATTTGGTTTTATGAGTAAGCCAAGTAAGCTTTCAGACTATAGTGAGCAGGGGGCATTTGTAGCGTTCGATGATTATGAAGAATTCCTTCCTGATTATAATGCGTTCTGGAACTCCCGTCCTGAGAACGAGCAGTGGATGAAGAATACACGTAAGGGTATCGACGGAAAGGTTTATTACACTCCGATTTACGGTATGGAACGCTCAAAGAATATCCGTGGCTGGCTCTACCGCAAGGATATACTTGAAAAGCATAATATAAAGACTCCTGAAACGATTGATGAGCTTTACACTGTCTCAAAGAAACTTAAGGAACTTTATCCGGATTCCTATCCGTTCTGCTTGCGTTCGGGAATGTCCAATATAAACGTTATGGGACCGTCGTGGAAACCATATTTCCGTTACGGCGCATACTATGATTTTGAAAATGAGAAGTGGTGCTACGGTGCAAGCGAACCGGTAATGCGTGAAATAGTGGAGTTTCTTAAAAAGATGGTAGATGAAAAGCTGCTTCCTCAGGATTTCTTCACAATCAGCGCAACCTCGTGGCAGGAGCTCATGTCCACTGACCGTGGATTTATAATGCCGGAGTATCAGATTCGTATTGACTTCTTCAACAATATCGGAAGAGGGAAAAATCCTGAATATACAATTGCGGCGATGAAGCCTCCGAAGGCGGAAAACGGACTCGGTGTTGCAATGATGAACAAGTTCAATAACGACCCAACAGGCATGGCTGTCCCGAATACCGGTGATGAGGCAAGTATTGCAAATGCAATGAGATACATCAACTGGTTCTACTCCGACGAAGGAAGTGAGATTGTTTCGTGGGGCAAGGAAGGTGAGACTTACGAGGTTGTTGACGGCAAGAAGCGTTTCATTTTCCCGGAAAATGAGAACAATGCCCAGATTCTTTACGGTTTTCAGACAATCGGTTCATATCTCCGCATCGATCCTGCAGCCGCAGAGGCGTGTATGTCAGAGGAGCAGGCAGCAACAACAGACTTTGTGCTTGAACACACACTTCCGGAGCTTGAGCCTACCACATATATGAGTATGTCATCTGCCGAGGCTGAAATGCTTGCCGATTACAACACATCGCTTAATACATTTGTGGAGGAAAACCTTCAGAAATTTGTTCTCGGACAGCGCCCGATGTCCGAATGGGATAAGTTCCAGGCAGAGCTTGCTGAGCAACCGATTGACGAGATTCTTGCAATTTACGATGAAGCATACAAAAGGATAAAGTAAAAATAGCAACCGGACGGGAGTTCCTCCGTCCGGTTGATTTCGAGTTGGATTTAAGAAAAAAGGAGTTGTGTGATTTATGAGGATTTTGAAAAAACTTACGGCTGTGTTTTTGCTTTGCAGTATGCTTGCGGGCATTGCTGCGGCGGAGCTTCCGGTCTTTTCGGATGTGGGCGAAAATGACGCGGCAAAGGAGTATATTTCAAAGCTTGCAGAAAAGAAGATTATAGAGGGATATGGCAACGGAAAATTCGGATATTACGATACAATTACACGAGAGCAGTTTATAACGCTTTTGTGGCGTGCCGATGAGCTGAAAAAGAGTGAAGCGGAAGCTGGGATTACGGACATAGCCGCAGGCGCATACTATGAAGAAGCTGTAAAATGGGCGTATGAAAACGGAATAGCCAAAATATATTCCGACAAAAGCTTTGGCGTAGGTAAAGCGGTGGATCGTGAGCATGCGGCGTATTTTATGTACAATTGGGCAAAGCTTACGGGAAAATGCAGGGCGAATACCGGTGTTTTGCTTGATGATTACGCAGACGCAACCGAAATTTCCAAGGATTCCGTAACCGCTGTCGCGTGGGCGGTTTCCGAGGGGATCATCTTTGATGCGGACGAAAAAAATCTCTTCCCGAAGAAGAGCATCACGCGCGGAGAAGCGGCTGCTGCAATAGGAAAACTTCTTGAAAAGCACATATGCGTATGGTCAGGGTGGACAGACAACGGAGACGGAACGTGCGCAAGAATATGTGCTTCTGATGCAAAACATACCGAGAAGAATCCGCATAAGTGGAACGACGGTGAGCTCACCAAGAAAGCGGAGAGCAACAAAAACGGTGAGATTACATATACCTGCACGCTGTGCCGCAAAACAAAAAAAGAGGTTGCACCCGCGGGCAGCAAAATTACCACGCGAGGCGATGTCGAAGAGGCTGTTGTTGCTACGGCTCTCGCATATTATGTGAAAAATCCGTATGTGCAGTACGATTCAACATATCTCTCGGAATTGTTTCCGTATGTGGGAGGAACAAGCCGCTTATCGACGCTGACTCCGCCGGAAGAGGCAACATCGGATAAATGTTTATATTCAGTTTGCTCGGATTATGCGTATCAGTGCTATTACGAAGGTGCCGGAATGGAAATTCTGTGGGAAGGGACAAGACGTCCGCTGGGACTTACGACGACCGAAGCTTTCAGGACGGGTGATAATCAGGAATATACGCAGACGTGCGACAGCAAGGTCAACGAGCCGATTACAGACAGAGATATGGACGCGGCACAGCTTCGTTGGATTAATTTTGATAAGTATAAAGAGTCTTATGAAAGTAACACACAGCTTTTTACCGGATATGGATTGTTCGAATCCGGTTCGTTTACGGATTACACAACCGGTCTTACGTTCAAAGATGACGGGTTTGAGGGAGAAACTCATTACTCGTATTATGATGCAGAAGGCAATCTCTTAACTCCGGATGAAGCAAGGGAAAAATATTTGTATCCGCATCTTGAAAACAGAGATGAGGTTATGCGTCCGGGTGATTTTATAGTCACAAATCTTCACGCACTTCTTTATGTAGGAAACGGAAGAATTCTTGACTGTTCGGGATATAAGATAGATACAAAAACGGGAATAGACAAGGAGGAGGCAAACGGAGCGGTTCAGGCAATACGTATTCATCCGTATCCGTTTAATTCAAAGAATATCTCGTCGGTAATTCATTTACGTCCTCTCGATTTTTTTGTAGAGGAAGGGTATGATGACGATCCCGGTAACGACATTGTAAAGAATGTGAGCATTCCGGAAAAGGCAAAGAGCCGTATAAAGTATCCGGCGATGAGTATAGACAGGACCGTTGATATCACATCATATGGAACGGCCCTTTACGGCGGTGAGCTTACATATAAAATTGTCGTTGCAAATGAGACGGACAGATTGGCAACAAGTGTATCGAAAATCACCGAGGATATAATCTATGACGAGATATATAACGCAGATCACAGTAAGGTTGTATATAGCGGAATCAAGGTTACAGAAACAATTCCCGAAGGCACAGAACTTGTTGAAGGCTCAATCATAGGCGGAGGAGAATATAAGAATGGCGTCATAACTTGGAGTTTGGATGATATCAAGTCAGGAGAAAAGCGAAGCTTTGGCTATAAGGTTAAAGTAACTGCAGACCCGGGTTCTGTAATCGTAAATGACGGCGGAATGGTTGATAACATTCCTTCAAACGTCATCAAAAATACGGTCGGCGGAGAAAAGCTGAATGCGATACCTTCCATTGAGGAAAGCGAGCTGCCGGAGCTTGGCACAAACACCGATTTTGCAGAAAATATTTTAAAAAAAGCAGGAGAAGATACAAAGCTTCCGTCAGCTGAGGATATTTTGAGAAATCTTTTCAGGATTAATCCGCTTATGCCGGAGAACTCACTTCTGATGAGCACGGAAAAATATGTAAAGCAGACCAATATGTTTGAATTTAAAGATGAGCCTGCACCGGAATATGAAAGTATCAAGGCAATGCTTATAGATGGAGTTTGGGGCGGAAGAAGGTTTTATGCAGGAGAAGAAAATAAATGGAATTATGCGGATAACTGTATTAAGGAAATCAGAAAAGAATATCTCGAAACCGGAGATATAATTATATGGGCAACGGCAAAGAATAGAACCCTCACAGGAATGACAAGTGATTTTTCGGTTATAACGGTTATGGTGTACGATGGAGAAAAGCTTCTCTCTGCAAAAGCAACAGACGGAAAGACGGAATATATAATATATGAAAACGTTGAAGAAGAACTCACAAAGCTCTTTATGGCAGATAAGGATATCTTCATCGCGCTGCGTCCGTCGCAGGCACGGTAAGAGAATGGGCAGGACGGCTTTGAGAGCTCTGACCGTTTAAAAAATGAAAAACACACCGCACAGAAAGCAAAAGCCTTTTGTGCGGTGTAATTCTTTACTTTATCTTATTTTATTTTGCTTTTTACATATTCAATCTGAGCTTCCACGGATTTAACGCTTGTTCCGCCTTCGGAAATGCGCTTTTCAACGCAGGTTTCAAGGCTTATTTCGTTGTACAGATCCTCCTCGAAAAGCTCTGAGAATTCCTTGTATTCCGAAATGGTAAGCTCTTCTAAAACCTTTCCTTCGGCAATGCACTTTGCAACAAGCTGACCGGAAATCTTGTATGCGCTTCGAAACGGAAGGTTTTTCTTTACAAGATAATCTGCAAGGTCTGTCGCGTTTATAAAGCCCTTCTGTGCGGCACGCTTCATATTCTCAGGTATCGGCTTCATTGTCTCAAGCATCGGAGCGAGAACTTTAAGGCACATCCCGGCGGTTTCAACCGCATCGAAAATGCTTTCCTTGTCCTCCTGCATATCCTTGTTATACGCAAGCGGAATGCCCTTGAGTACCGTAAGCAATGCCATAAGGTCACCGTAAACTCTGCCTGTCTTTCCACGGATAAGCTCTGCCATATCCGGGTTTTTCTTTTGCGGCATTATTGAGGAACCGGTGGTGTAAGCATCCGAAAGCTCAACGAACTTGAATTCCCAGCTTGCCCAGAGGATAATTTCCTCGCTCATGCGCGAGAGGTGCATCATAAGGGTTGAAAGAGCACTTGCAAGCTCTATGCAATAGTCGCGGTCAGAAACGCCGTCAAGGCTGTTGAGCATAATATCATCAAATGCAAGCTCGCGTGCCTCTAAGCGTCTGTCGGTGTTATAAGTCGTCCCTGCAAGTGCACAGCATCCGATGGGGGAGACGTTCATTCTCCTTCTGCAGTCGGAAAGACGGTCGATGTCGCGCAGAAGCATCATGGCGTATGCCATAAGATGATGCCCAAAGGTTATCGGCTGTGCGCGCTGAAGGTGCGTATATCCCGGCATAATCGCGCTCTTATATTTCTCAGCCTGAGAAACGAGCGCAGCGATAACATCTCGGATAAGCCCGCTGATTTCATCAACCTCATCGCGGAGATACATACGCAAATCAACTGCTACCTGGTCATTGCGGCTTCGTGCGGTGTGGAGCTTCTTGCCTACATCGCCAAGGCGCTCGGTAAGCACCTGCTCAACGAACATATGGATGTCTTCGCAGGACATATCAAATTCGAGCGCACCGGAGTCTAAATCGTTCAGTATCCCTTCAAGACCTGCAATAAGCGTGTCTGCTTCATCCTTTGTTATAATGCCCTGTGCGCCGAGCATAAGCGCATGCGCCATACTCCCTCGGATATCCTGACGGTACATTTTGCAGTCAAAGCGGATGGAGGAATTAAAATCATCCGCGATGCTGTCTGTAATTCCGGAAGTTCTTCCGGCCCACATTTTGCTCATAATGTTACTTCTTTCCGTCAACGATAGCCTGAACCTTTATCGGGAGACCGTAGAGATTGATAAAGCCTGCGCTGTCCTTCTGGTCGTAATCGCTTTCGCCGAAGGTTGCAATTTCTTCGCTGTAGAGAGAATACGGGCTCCATACGCCGGCGTTGATCATATTGCCCTTATAGAGCTTTAAGCGAACCTTACCCGTAACCTTCTCCTGAGTTTTGTCAACAAAGGCGGAGAGAGCTTCGCGGAGCGGGGTGAACCACTGACCGTTGTATACAAGCTCTGCAAATGTGATAGCGAGCTTCTGCTTCTCATGGAGAGTCATCTTGTCAAGGCAGATGGACTCAAGAACAGAGTGTGCCTTATAGAGGATTGTTCCGCCCGGAGTCTCATACACGCCGCGGCACTTCATGCCGACGAGACGGTTTTCAACGATATCAAGAATACCGATGCCGTTTTCTCCGCCGAGCTTATTAAGACCGAGGATAATGTTCTTTGCGCTCATCTTCTCGCCGTTAAGAGCGACGGGGCAACCCTTTTCAAACTCAATCTCAACATAAGTCGGTTTGTCGGGAGCAGCAATCGGAGAAACTCCCATTTCAAGGAATCCCGGCTTTTCGTACATGGGCTCATTGCCTGTGTCCTCAAGGTCAAGACCCTCGTGTGAAAGGTGCCAGAGGTTTTTATCCTTGGAATAGTTTGTTTCGCGGTTAATCTTAAGCGGAACGTTGTGTGCCTCCGCGTAGTCGATTTCCTCATCACGGGATTTGATATCCCACTCACGCCACGGAGCAATAATCGGCATATTCGGTGCAAAATGCTTTATTGTGAGTTCAAAGCGAACCTGGTCGTTGCCCTTACCGGTGCAGCCGTGGCAGATAGCATCTGCACCTTCCTTGAGAGCAATCTCAACAAGCCCCTTTGCGATGCACGGACGTGCATGGCTTGTGCCGAGAAGATACTCCTCGTAAATTGCGCCTGCCTTCATTGTCGGGATTATGTATTCATCGACATATTCATCCGTCTGGTCGAGAACATAGAGCTTTGAAGCGCCTGTCTTAAGTGCCTTTTCTTCAAGCCCCTCAAGCTCATCTGCCTGTCCGACGTTGCCGGAAACAGCAATAACCTCACAGTTGTTGTAGTTTTCCTTGAGCCACGGAATGATGATAGATGTGTCAAGTCCGCCGGAATAGGCAAGGACCACTTTTTTGATTTTGGACTTATCCATTTTTATATACCTCCGTAAATATTTATTCAGCTTAATGTGAATATTATACAACACTTATCGCGTTTTGTCAATATATGAATGAATATTTATTTAATCGACCGAAGAGTTAAATACCCTTCGGTCGTTTGATTTTAACTGAGAAACGAAATTACTTCGCCTGGAGAAGGTGAACAGCAAAGCCGCCGAATTCCTGCTTGAGGTATGCAGCAACGCCCGGCTTTACGGACTCTGCATCAATCTCAAAGCCGATTCTCTCGAGGTAAGCCATTGCGCGGTCAATGTTGTTTGTCCTGATAGCGATATGACCGTTCTTACCCTTGCCGCCGTTCTTGTTAGCCTCAACGCCTGTTCCTGCGAAGACAGAGCTGTTGCCGTTCTTTACAGCAAAGCCGAACGCAGCGGAGAAGAGGTTTGCAACTGCGAGAGCATCAGCCTCGGTTTCGGTGTTGATACCGATGTGAGCAAGCTCAAAGCCGAGAACCTTCTGGACAGCAGCCTTTGTCATAGCTGTGATTTCATCAAACTTGCCTTCCTTGATAAGAGCATCCTTAACCATCCAGCTTCCGCCGCAAGCAAGAATCTTGTTGAATGCAAGATACTCGTTGATGTTCTTTTCGCTGATGCCGCCTGTCGGCATAAACTTAATGCCGCCGTAAGGTGCGCTCATAGCCTTGATAGCGTTAAGTCCGCCGCAAGCTTCTGCCGGGAAGAACTTAACAACGTCAAGACCAAGCTCGATAGCTGCTTCGATGTCGGACGGATTGCTGCAGCCCGGAGTGATCGGGATGTTTTTGCTTACGCAGTAGCTTACGATCTTCGGATTGAGACCCGGAGAAACGATGAACTTTGCGCCTGCTGCAACAGCCTTGTCAACCTGCTCTGTTGTGAGAACGGTACCTGCACCGATAAGCATCTCCGGATATGCCTTTGCCATAACGCGGATAGCTTCCTCTGCAGCTGCTGTACGGAAAGTGATTTCAGCGAGCGGGAGACCGCCGTCGATAAGAGCCTTTCCGAGCGGAAGAGCATCTTCAACGTTGTCGATCTTAACGACCGGCACGACGCCGTAAGCGCCGATTTGCTTTAATACTTCGTTCATTGTGTTTGACCTCCTGAATTTAAAATACATATGTATATATGCCAAAATTATCTATTATAAAGTATACTACGTTTTTTCTTACTTTGCAAGGGTATATTCACAATAAATTAATAAAAAATATTTATAAAAAGTTGAATATCATTGTCGAATATGCTAATATATATAGGTAATTTGCGAAAAGGACAGGAAATATCCGATGAAAAAAAGAGTTATATTTTGGGTTGTTGTGGCTTTTATGTTTGTTGCCGGCGTTGCCTGCTTTGCCGCAACGCAGATGTTAAACAGTATTGATCGCGGTGATGTTGAGTTGAACGAAGAGGAGCTTGACACGCACGAGGGTCTTTCTGATGAGGTTATAAATATTGCCGTGTTCGGTGTGGACAGCAGAACAGATGAAGTGGCAGGTCGCTCCGATGCGATGATGATAGTTTCCGTTGATATGAAGCACGGAAAGATAAAAGCAGTATCGCTTATGCGTGACAGCCTTGTTGATATACCGGGTTACGGTAAATATAAGCTCAACGGCGCATATGCGCGCGGCGGTGTTGAGCTTGCGATAAAGACGATAAACCGGAACTTCAAAATGAACATAACCGATTACGTTTCTTTCAATTTCAATCAGCTTGCCGGAATTGTTGATGCTCTCGGCGGCGTTGAGGTTGAAGTGACGGAAGCGGAAAGAAGAAACGCCAATAAGTATATAAAGGAAATGGCAAATGAGGTGGGAGAAAAGCCCGATCTCATAAAAAAGGCGGGAAAGGTTACGCTTTACGGCTATCAGGCGGTTGCCTATGCGCGCATAAGATACGTCGGAAATGCGGATTTTGAGCGCACCGAGCGTCAGCGTGAGGTTATGGAAAAGCTTATGAATAAAGCACTTGCCACAAATCCTGTAAGATATCCCGCGCTTATAAAGAGCCTTATCCCGATGGTTGAAACCTCGCTTTCAAATGACGAGATTCTGAGAATCGCAGGTGCTGTCGTTTTGCAGGGTAAGCCGGTCTTTGAGCAGGGAAGATTCCCGCTGGACGGCTCGTATAAATCAAATTCAAGCTATGCCATGGTATATGACCTTGACGCCGCGGCGGACAAGCTCCACCGCTTTATCTACGACGAACCGTTTTACGAAACGGAAGAAGAGGGAACGGAAGAAGAAATGCAATAATTACAAAAGCAGCCGGCATTTTCGCCGGCTGCTTTCGTATGAAAAAGAGGCTGTGAGTGTACAAGTTAAATAATAAAGATAAATGTAAGGCAGGAGAGAACGAGCGTGACGCAAGAGCTTATAAGTGCCGTAATCAAGAGCGCTTTCGGTGATTTTTTTACCGGAGCACAGTGCGTGCGAACGTAATCATCCGCTATGGCGCAAGCCTCAGAGAGGATACCGTCAGCATCGACGGAGGATGCATCCGCAACATTGTCACCGAGAATGAATATCGCCTGCTCGAACATTCCTGAAACCGGAGTTTTAACCACGATTACCTGCTTTGTAATTCCTTTAACCATTATAATGCATCTCCGTTAAATCTTTTATTAAGATTTTAACCAAGGTTCATCCTGTTTATTCTTCCGCTTCAATTTTGACAACTGCAACGGTCATGTCGTCGTTCTTTCCGTATACGGCAAAGGAATATGCGAGTATTGCATCGGCAAGAGCTTTGGGAGACGTTTCGTCGGTTTTTGAAAGAAATTCAAGAAGCTTACCGTCGTCACTGCCGTCTGAAATCCCGTCACTTGCCATTATTACAAAATCACCTTCGAAAAGATTTATACAGGTGCGGTCGGGGGAGGCACCGTCTCCGATGCTCATTCCCGCAGGCAGGGAAGAGGCTGTTATACGACGCATCTGCCGTCCGCGTTTTATATATGTAGGCGCACCGCCGAACTTGTAGAATTCGCACGCGCCCGTGAACATATCTGCATACATAAGGTCGAGTGTTGCAAAAGCGCCGGTGTATTCCGCTTTAAGCGTCAGTGCCGCCTGAAGCGTTGAGAGCGCGTCTGAAGGCGCGATTCCGGATTTGAGAAGCCCTTCCAGAAGCTTCACGCTCTGTGCACTTTCGTGAGCGGCAAGCTTTCCGCTGCCCATTCCGTCGGAAAGAAGAAGCGCAAGGTGTGCGTTTGTCGGACGGAAAAAGCTGCCTGAATCACCACTTACTTCTGCGCCGCTTCTTCGTTTTACTGCTGCGCCAAAAACTCCGCGGAGCCGTGGCTTTTCGCGTATGACCATATCATCAAGTGCATCTCCGCGCGTATACTGCGGCGGGGAGACCTCCACTCCGCATAGGTGCTTTATCTCCGCGGAGAACTTTTCAAACTCATTTGCAATGCGCGAAAGATCCTTGCCGCACAAGTGGATGTTTACATGGTTGAGGCTATCGCGGTAGACCGCCGTATCGCACAGTATTCCGTAAGAGGTCAACAAATCGGAAAGTGCAAGCTCGGCCTCCTCATCAAAACGCGCGTTGTCGGAAATATCGGCAGACAGGCAAGAAAAAACCTGTGAAGCATCTGCGTATTGCTTGGTAAGAAGTGCGTGGCTTTCGCGGAGCCGCCCTTCAAACTGATTTCTGTAGCGCATTGAGAATATTTCGCGGTTTACGGTGTTTACAAAATTTTCAATATGAATACACCTTGAGGAAAAGTGAATGGGAAAGTCCTTTGCCGAGAGCGTTCCGTTTTCGCGGATTGCGTGGGTTGCGTTGTTTATCGCATCGCGCGTTGCCTCAAAATCGCGCTCCCAGCAGATTTTTGCAAGCGTGCATTTTTTGCATACTTCACGGGATGTCTTTTCAAAAAGGCTTTTTTCATTTTGCGGAGAGTCCGAAGCGCGTCCGCGTGCATCACCGAGGAGGTGTGCAAGGTTGCGGAAGGACTCTGCGGCGAGCTTTAAACGCTCCGAGGTGTATGCACGTATGTGGACATCGCGCCGAGATGCCTGCTTTGCAAAAAAGCGGCGTGAAAAGCGAGCGAATATGCTCTGTGTGAGGAAAAAAATTATGCACGAGAGAGCAAATGAGATACCGGCGGAAAGTAAAGCTGAAGGATTGAGAAAGACGGACACGAGAAGTGAAAACAGACACGAAAGCGTGGCAGCGAGATACTTGTTTCTGCCAAAGAAAAGTGCCGTGCATATTCCGAGAAGACCGTACACCATACAAAAATCTGCTGAAGATTCAGCCAGAGAGAGCGCAAAGCCGAGTGAAAGCCCCGTAACGGCACCCGCGCTCATTCCGCCTGTATACGCTGCTAACAGTATGATGCTGCAGGCGAGTATATGACCAACGGATATAAGTTCTGCAATTTTGACGCCGCAGAGGGCTATGGTGAACGCTGCGCACAGCGCAAGTATTCCGGCAGAGAAGTAATTTCCGCGCAGCTTCCGCGAGCTGTCGGCATACGGGAAAAGAAGAGTACACGCGGCGGCGATAGTTATCTCAAATGCATATACCGCGCAGTCAAAAATCGGAAAGCCGGCATCTGCAAGAAAAATCAGATTTATGCACGTTGCCGGAACGATAACCGTCATTGGTGCAAATGCGCGCTTCTTTGAAAGAGAAGTATCGGCAAAAACGAAGTGCGCAGTATATATAAGAACAATGCAGGCTATGTATTTAAGTGAATTTATTACATCAATTATGCTGAGATAACCGAGCGTTGCCCCCAAAAGACCGAAGAGCGTTCCGCGGCGCATGCCGAGTACGGCGCTTACGGCAAGTCCGAACGGAGCGGACGTGCCGAGGATAACACCTCTTGAAAGAAGAAAAGATACAAAAAAATTCAGCGGGTAAACAATAAAAGCCGGCGGTATTTTTTCTTTTACAAGGGAAGGAATTTCCTTCAGCGTGAGTTTTTGTTTAACTTCCTTTTTGACATCCATATTATTTTATCATTCCTTTCAAGGTAGAGTATATACTGTTTTTTATAAATAACCTCACGGGAAATGTATGGCGAAAAGAAAAAGATAAATAATAAAATGGGCGTAAGAAGAAAAACGAGGAGAAAACCACTGGAAATTTTTTACAAAAACACGAAAATTGCGATGGATTTTTTTATTTATAGTCAAAATGAATAAAAAGTTTTTGTTAAAATTTTGTTTTTCTTCCAATTTACTCTTGATATTTGCGTCAAAACATAATAAAATAGTAAATAGCAAAAAATGCACAATTACGAAAGGGGCAAATTCACAATGAGTTTAACGACAAACAAATTTGTAAACGACTGGGTCAACGAAATGGCTGACCTTGTCAAGCCGGATAAGATCGTTTGGATCGACGGCAGCGAGGAGCAGCTTGAGGCTCTCCGCGCAGAGGGTTGCGCTACAGGCGAAATCTATAAGCTCAACGAAGAGAAGCTTCCCGGTTGCTATCTCCACAGAACTGCAATTGACGACGTTGCTCGCGTTGAGGACCGTACTTTCATCTGTGCTCCCACAAAGGAAGAGGCAGGCGCAACAAATAACTGGATGGATCCTGCTGAGATGTACGCAAAGCTCAGAAAGCTTTACGACGGCAGCATGAAGGGCAAGACAATGTATGTTCTCCCGTTCTCAATGGGTGTTGTAGGTTCTCCGTTTGCGAAGCCGGGCATCGAAATTACGGATTCTATCTATGTTGTTCTTAATATGGCTATCATGACACGCATCGGCAAGGCTGTTCTTGACAACCTTGGCGACAGTGCTGATTTCGTTCACGGTCTTCACAGCCGTGCAAACATGGATCCTGAAGAGAGATACATTGTTCAGTTCCCACAGGATAACACAATCTGGTCTATCAACTCCGGTTACGGCGGCAACGTTCTTCTCGGTAAGAAGTGCTTTGCTCTTCGTATTGCTTCCTATCAGGGCAAGAACGAAGGCTGGATGGCAGAGCATATGCTTATCCTCGGTGTTAAGCTTCCGAGCGGAGAGAAAAAATATATCGCAGCAGCGTTCCCGTCTGCTTGCGGTAAGACCAACCTTGCTATGCTTATTCCGCCGAAGGAATACCTCGATAAGGGATATGAGGTTGAGTGCGTAGGCGACGATATCGCATGGATTCGTGTTGGTGATGACGGTCGTCTCTGGGCTATCAACCCCGAAGCAGGCTTCTTCGGTGTTGCTCCGGGAACAAACCTTAAGTCTAACCCGAATGCTCTTAAGTCTTGCCTTAAGGGTACAATCTATACAAACGTTGTTCACAACCTTGATGACAACACCGTTTGGTGGGAAGGTCTTGATAAGAACCCGCCGAAGAATGCTCTTAACTGGAAGGGCGAGAAGTGGGACTGCGAGTCCGGCGAGAAGGGTGCACATCCCAACAGCCGTTTCACAGCTCCGGCATCAAATTGCCCGTGCATTTCTCCGGAATTCGAGAACCCGAAGGGCGTTCCGCTCTCTGCTATCGTATTCGGCGGCCGCCGTGCAAAAACTGCTCCGCTCGTTTACCAGTCATTTGACTGGAACCACGGTGTATTCGTAGGTTCTGCTATGGCTTCCGAGACAACTGCTGCAGCTGCAGGTGCAGTCGGCGTTGTTCGTCGTGATCCGATGGCTATGCTTCCGTTCTGCGGATACAACATGGGTGACTATTTCAACCACTGGATTGAAATGGGCAAGAAGATCACAAAGAAGCCGAAGATCTTCAACACAAACTGGTTCAGAACAAGCGATGACGGCAAGTTCCTCTGGCCGGGATTCGGTGACAACCTCCGCGTTCTTGAGTGGATCCTCAAGCGCTGCGATGATGAAATCGGCGCAGACGAGACAGCAATCGGTTATGTTCCGAAGGCTGAGGACATCAACCGTGAGGGTATCGAGGATGAGGTAACTCTCGATGTTCTTAAGGAGATTCTCTCCGTTGATCCGCAGCTCTGGAAAGAGGATGCTGCAAACCTCGAAGAGTTCTATGCTAAGATTCAGAGTGTAGGCAACAGAATGCCGAAGGAAATGTATGATCAGCTCGAAGCTCTCAAGGCTCGTCTTGATAAGTAATTTCATAAAGCAATAAGTGAACCGGCGGTGCATTTTGCACCGCCGGTTTGATGAATAAAAAAAGGAAAAAAACTCTTGACTTTTTGCGTGACATAAACTATAATATAGGTGTGGCAAAAAGTGAGGTGAAATTATGTCACCAAGAACGGGCAGACCTAAAGCGGAAAATCCCAAGGATGTTCGTTATAGCATAAGGCTTGATGCAGAAACTGAAAAAAAACTGCAAGAATACTGCAAAAAGCATGAAATAACGAAAGGTGAAGCAATTCGACAAGGGATACGCATGCTTATGAATGCCGAAAAATGAAAAATAACAGCCACTTACCCATGTTAAAAGTTCGTAGCTGTTATCTTTCCCGACAGAGAAAGCTCCGTCTGTAAATATTATAATATAGGCGTAGCATTCTGTCAAATATATTTTTTGATAGGAGAAGATAATGCAAAAATAAAAACTCTTGACTTTTGTGTGAACGAAAGTGAGGTGGAAAAATGAGTCCACGGACAGGTAGACCTACGTCAAATCCTAAAACTACCGAGATTAAAATTCGTGCAACAAAAGAAGATAAAGAAAAACTTGCTTTTTGTTGTGCAGAAACGGGAAAAACGCAGTATCAGATAGTGATGGAAGGAATTGAAAAGGTTTACGAAGAAATAAAAAAGTAGAGCATTGCGACCCTGAACAAGTTACAAACACTCTACTTAATCCCGACAGGAGAACTGTCAGCATAAATATTATACACTATGCAGACTTCCTCTGTCAAATACATTTTTGATAGGAGAATGAAATGGAAAATTTATTTCAACTGGAAAAAATACTTGATAACATAGTTTTTCTTTCGGATACGTTTCTTGCGCTGGAGCTTGCCATGCAGAATAATTCTTGCGTGATTCCGGCAAATGCGCTTACCGTACCGAATGAGATGCTGAAGGAATATTCTCAAAGTGCGTGCAGGCTGTGCGGTGAGCTTATCACAAGCGGAGCGAGTTAAAAAATAAATTATGCAAAAAGCTGTGACGGAAATTTTCTGTCACAGCTTTAAAGCTATTTTATTTATTTAAGCTCATCAAAAAGCTTTGTCATACCTTCGACAATGATATCGTCGCCGCCCGGGGCAAGGGAAGAGCTTCTTGCCTCATATCCGCCCTCGCTGTATGCCTGCGTTGTGGGAATATATCCGCCCGAGGTGTTTGTGAGAGCACAGAGAATAGTTTCTTTAAACGGAGATGCATTCGCAATTCTGTTTCCTATTTCTGTGAACGGTTCACCGCCGATTCCTGCAAAAACAAGCTCGCCGATTTTGACGGCAGAGAGATAAAACGGGAAAGACTCCGGACCGTTCTGAAGCTTTACAATTCTCTTTGCTTCCGCAACTACGGTTGTAAGCTCCATTTCCTTATACGGAAGCTCGTCATCACGTCCGTTTTCGTGAAGGGTCCAGATCCTTTTTGCTTCTTCAAGCTTGTCGTTTTCCTGATGTGAGGGAAGATCAACTCTTGAAAAAGCATACGAAATCTTATCTGCGTTTATCTTTTCTGTGATTGAGCAGATAGCGAGAACTGCCCCTGCGATTATTCTTCCCATGTGCTTTGCGTGTGCAAGGCTTCGCGGAACGCTGTCAAAGTCGATTGCAGATATCGCACTCTCGCCTGAGGTCGGAGCAGGGTTGACGTGGTTTACATCGCCCTGGAAGCCCTGGAGGAACATGCATTTTGTTCCCGGAAGTGCCGTTTCGAGAGTAGAGCAAACATAACCGGGATAGTCTGCACTGATATATTCCCCGCCGACGGAATCCGGATGCGTGCCAAAGCTGACAATGAAGATATCCTCTCCGCCCTTACGCACAAGCTTTACAAGCTTAACCGTTTCATTCGGCGTTCCAAGTGCGTGGTCAATGTCAGGGTTTCCGACACCGGGGTTTGTTGCGACTGAGCCGTCGCGCATTCTGTAGCGGCGGATAAAGGAAATTCCCTTTGCCTGTCCGCAGGCAGTTTCAATTTCTGTTTCTTTCAAATCTGCAATTGCATAAACTGCCGCATCTCGAACGCTTGTGATGAAAAATTCGTCATAGGCATCACTGCTTCGAAGCTCTGATGCGAAGTCCTTTCCGATAACGGGACCTGTATGGGTGTGGGAGAGGTTTATAAATATCGCTTCGCGTGGTATGTCGCACGCAGAAGCAACTGCATCTTTCATAGAGTCAAAATATTTTTGTGAAAGCTCGCACACATCAACCGTGATAACAACAGCCTTTTTTTCGCCGTCATCAAATGCAATTGTGCGGACGAATAAATCATCCGCTATTCCTTTTACAAGGCGTTCTTCATAATATCCGCATATCGGTGCACCGTAGGGCGGGTTAATACATACTTTGGAAAAACCTGTTTTCATAAAGCAGTCCTTCTTTCGAAACTGAATTTTATTGTATTATAGCAAAAAGAAAGCAGCAAATCAATAGATAATAAAAACTTTTCTCCAATAAATTGAGAAAAAATATTTTTTTGAAAATTTTGTAGAAAAGTATTTAAATCAGACACAAGATGTGGTATAATAACTGCTAATAGCAGTTATTATACTGATTTAATGCCATTTTCCTCTCCGGCTTTGCCGGAAACCGGAAAATATGGCTACATTATACCATTTCGCTTGCGCTTATGGTATAATACACTGTGATTATGTATATATTCATAAGAATGGGGAATTTTTGAAAATTATGAATGTTAAAGAGCTTCCGGAAGAAATGCTTTGCCGTCAGCAGGAATATATCCGTGCTGTGGCAGATTTAAATACGGGAAAGAGTCCCACCGCATTTGTTGACACTTACGGTTGCCAGCAGAACGAGGCGGACAGCGAGATTATCCGCGGTATACTCATGGAAATGGGATATACTCAGGTGTTTGATGAAAACGATGCCGACCTTATTGTTATTAACTCCTGTGCCGTGCGTGAGCACGCAGAGCAGAGAGTTCTCGGAAATGTAGGTCAGCTTATCCACGTCAAGAGAAAAAGAAATTGCCTTATTGCGGTGTGCGGGTGCATGGTTCAGCAGCCGCAGATGGCGGAAAAAATTAAAAAGAGCTATCCGCACGTAAAGCTTGTTTTCGGCGTTCACGCACTGCCGCGTTTTCCGGAGCTTTTATACCGCGCATTGACCGGTGAAAAGCGCGTGTTTGATATCGAGAAGTCTGACGGATATATTGCAGAGGGGCTTCCCGTGCTTCGCAAGGACAAAACAAAGGCGTGGGTTTCAATAATGTATGGGTGCAACAACTTCTGCACCTATTGTATCGTGCCTTACGTCCGAGGAAGAGAGCGCTCACGTGATCCCAAAAAGGTTGTCGCCGAGGTTGCGGCGCTGGTGCGCGAGGGTTGCCGCGATGTAACGCTTCTCGGGCAGAACGTAAATTCCTATGGGAATGACCTTGATGAGAACGTGGATTTTTCTTCGCTTTTAGAAATGATAAACGACATCCCCGGCGATTTCAGAATACGCTTTATGACAAGCCACCCGAAGGATGCAACGCCGCGTCTGTTTGATACGATGGCAAAGTGCGAAAAGGTTGCAAAGCACATTCACTTGCCGTTCCAGTCGGGCAGTGACAGGATACTGTCTCTTATGAACCGCCGGTATGACAGCACGAAATACCGTGAGCTTGTCTCTTATGCGAGAAGCAAAATGCCGGACATTTCCGTAACGAGCGACGTTATAGTCGGTTTTCCCGGTGAGACGGATGATGATTTTGAAGAAACAATGCGCCTTACGCGCGATATCGGCTTTGACGGCTTGTTTGTATTTATATATTCAAAGCGAAGCGGCACGCCTGCTGCTGAGATGGAGGACCCCACCCCACGCAGTGAAAAGGTGGCACGTTTTCAGCGCCTTTTTGATTTGCAGGACAGCATGACCGAAGAAAAAAGCAGAAAGCTTCTCGGTGCAGAAGTGGATGTTCTTGTTGAAGCCGTTCAGGAGGAGCAGAACGGATATAACCTTCTTGCAAGGTGTGAAAGCAACCGTCCGGTTTATGTAAAGGGAGAGCCTTCCCTTGTGGGTACTTTTACAAAAGCACGCATTACCGATTCCTCAAAATGGGGAATGTACGGTGAATTAATTTAAACGAAGTGGGTAACGGTATGAGTGAGCAGAAATATTCTCCGATGATTGAGCAATATCTCCAGATTAAAGAGCAGAATAAAGACAGCATTCTGTTCTTCCGTCTCGGTGACTTTTATGAGATGTTTTTCGAGGATGCAAACATCGCCTCGCGTGAGCTTGAGCTTACGCTTACCGGCAAGGAATGCGGTATGCCTGAGCGCGCGCCTATGTGCGGTGTTCCGTATCATTCTGCAGAGACCTACATTGCGCGTCTTATCGCAAAAGGATATAAGGTGGCAATATGCGAGCAGACTGAGGATGCCGGTAAAGGTAAAAAGCTTGTCCACCGTGATATAGTAAGAGTTGTCACTCCCGGTACTGTCATTGAGAACACAATGCTTGATGAGAACAGCAATAACTATATCTGCAGTATATACGTTGCCGGAACGAGCGCCGCAGTGTGCTTTATAGACATTTCAACCGGCTCGGCGTCAAGCTGTGAGCTTTCGGGAAGCGATGTTAAGGATCAGATTATCAGTGAAATAGTCAAGTTTTCCCCGAGTGAGGCAATTGTAAACTTTGATTTTTCTCTGGACGCTTTTTCGTGCGACTATATGAAGAAAAATCTCCGTATTAATGTTGAGTGCGGTTATGATGAAGGCTTTTCTCTTGAAAATGCCCGCGATGCCATTTGCGCGCATTTCAAAGTGAGTGAGCCGTCTGCTGTAGGCTTTGCGGAAAACAGCCCGACGGTCAATGCTGCCGGCGCACTTCTTGCCTATATTCACCAGACTCAGAAAACAAACCTTTCGCATATAAATAAAATGGAGTTTTACTCGCGTGAGGAGTATATGCTTCTTGACCCGTCCGTGCGCAGAAATCTTGAAATCTGCGAGACGATGCGGAGTAAGGAAAAGCGAGGCTCACTTCTCTGGGCGATAGATAAAACAAAAACCTCTATGGGAAGCCGCCTTCTCAAAAGCTGGATAGACAAGCCTCTTATGAAGGTTGATGATATAAATGAGAGACTTGACAGCGTTGCCGCACTTGTTGCAGAGCCGATGCTGCGCGAGGAATTAAACGAAAGCCTTCGCTTCGTGCGCGATATTGAGCGACTGCTCGGCCGCGTTGTTTACGGTATTGCAAATGCGCGTGACCTTGTGGCAATGTCCAAAACCTTTGAGGCTTTACCTGCAATAAAAGAAAAGCTTGGGGCATTTGATGCAAAGCTGCTTTGCGACCTCAACGGAAAGATTGACGCTCTTGCAGATATGTACACGCTTATAAACGAAGCAATTGACGATGAGCCGCCCACAACGATTACAGAGGGTAAAATCATCCGCAAGGGATATAATGCAGATGTCGATGAGCTTCGCCGTATGCAGGAGGACAGCAAAGGCTATATGGCAGAGCTTACTGCCCGTGAAAAGGAAAAAACGGGAATAAAGAATCTGAAAATAGGCTATAACCGTGTTTTCGGTTATTATATAGAGATTTCAAAATCAAACCTCGGCGAAGTTCCGGACCACTACATAAGAAAGCAGACTCTTACCGGAGGCGAGCGCTACATAACCGAAGAGCTTAAGATCCTTGAAGAGAAGCTTCTCGGCGCTCAGGAAAAGCTCTATCGCCTTGAGCATGAGATGTTCCGCAGAATATGTGACCGCGTGTGTGAAAACACCGTGCGCATTCAGGAAACATCAACTGCGCTTGCAACGCTTGACGTTATCGTAAACTTTGCGTCTGTATCGGCGCGCTACGGCTATAACAGACCGAAGGTGAACTGCGGCTCTAAAATCGTTATCAAGGACGGCAGACACCCTGTTGTTGAGCGCGTAATGCGCGATTCGCTTTTTGTTCCGAATGACGCGCATCTCGATTGCGGCGATAACCGTATGGCGATAATTACCGGTCCTAATATGGCGGGTAAGTCTACATATATGCGCCAGGTTGCGCTTATCACGCTTCTTGCACAGGTCGGCTGCTTTGTTCCGGCAAAAAGTGCGGAAATCGGCGTGGTAGACAGGATTTTCACAAGAATAGGCGCATCCGATGACCTTGCTTCAGGTCAGTCAACATTTATGGTTGAGATGAGCGAGGTTTCCGAGATTGTAAAAAAAGCAACGAAAAGAAGCCTTATCATCCTCGACGAAATAGGCAGGGGAACATCCACCTTTGACGGTATGGCAATTGCACGTGCGGTTATAGAGTATGTCTCCGATAAAAAATGCATCGGCGCAAAAACGCTGTTTGCAACCCATTATCACGAGCTCACGGAGCTTGAGGGCAAGCTTGACGGTGTTAAAAACTATAACATCGCCGTTAAAAAACACGGCTTTGACATAACCTTCCTGCGCAAAATCGTGCGCGGAAGTGCAGATGACAGCTACGGTATAGAGGTTGCCCGCCTTGCCGGAATCCCGGATTCCGTGACGCTCCGTGCAAGGGAAATCCTCGAAAGCCTTGAAGAAGATAAGGCGATAACAAAGCCTGAGTTTGTAATTCCGAAAGAGCGCGTGCGCTCACACGAGGGGGATCTCATTCTGTCTGAGCTTGCGCACATGGATGTAAACACGTTGTCTCCGCTTGAAGCGATATCCGTTCTTTTTGATATCGCAAAGCGTGCGCGTGAAGCTGAATGATTGATTTTTATATGAAGGAGGGATTTTCGTGGGACGTATAAACGTTTTAGGTCAGCATATTGCTAATATGATAGCGGCGGGAGAAGTCGTCGAAAATCCCGCCTCGGTAGTAAAAGAGCTTGTTGAAAACGCAATTGATGCTCATTCACAATCCGTAACGGTTGAAATCCAGAACGGAGGAATAACATATATCCGCGTTACGGATGACGGCTCGGGTATGGAACCGGACGATGCGAAAACTGCATTTCTTCGTCATGCAACCAGCAAGATATCAAAGGCAGATGACCTTGAAAAAATAGCCACCTTGGGTTTCCGCGGCGAGGCGCTTGCTGCAATTTCGTCCGTTTCAAAGATAGACCTTATCACAAAAGCAGCCGACGCGGAAATGGGAGTTGCCGTCCGTGTTGAAGCAGGTCAGGTAATCCGCGAGAGCGAATCCGGCTGTCCTGACGGTACAACCATCATCGTGCGTGAGCTTTTTTATAACACTCCTGCGCGTATGCGCTTTCTGAAAAAGGATGCAACAGAAGCTGCAGCGGTTGAAGCCGTCGTAAAATCCGCGGCGCTTTCGCATCCTGAGGTTTCCGTAAAGTTTATAAAAGACGGCAAGGATATTTTGCACACACCGGGCGACGGTATTATGAAAAACTGCATATATGCGCTTTTCGGGCGTGATTTTGCAAACAATATGCATAACGTTTCGCAGGATCTCCACGGAATGAAGGTTTCGGGCTTTACATGCTCTCCGCAGTCATCGAGAGGAAACCGCGCGATGCAGTTCTTTTTCGTGAACGGAAGACCGATAAAATCGCGTATGCTGTCTGTCGCTCTTGACAATGCATATAAAGAACGCATAATGAAAGGGCGCTTTCCGACCTGTGTCCTTATGATGGAAATTCCGCTCGGTCAGGTGGATGTAAATGTTCACCCCGCAAAGACCGAAGTGAAGTTTGCGCGTGAGCGTGATGTGTTTGACCTCGTCTATTTCTCGGTGAAAACGGCTCTCGAGAAGAGTGAAAAGCGCGAGATCGTACCGCCGCAGATACAAAAAGCAGCGCCGATTGACAACATAACCGAAAACCAGACCAGAATAGAGATTCCTGAAGAAAAACAGCCCGTGCCCGTAAAGACAGAAGAGGTGGAAACTCCTGAAGAAAAAAAGAAGGATTCCGGAGTTCCAAAGATGCCGCGGTTTGATTTTAACCGCTCTTCGGATGGCATAAGAACGGTGCTCTCTTCACCGCAGATGCCTGAATATACAATAAAAAACTCTTCTGTAAAGGAAGAAACCTTGCCGGAGAACGAGCCTTCAAAAGTACAGGAATACAAGCAGGAAAACGAGCCGGTTAAGACCGTACCGCAAGCGCCGGTGGCTTCTATGCCTGTATCTGAAGATATAAATGCAGAAAGCGCAGCGCAAAGTGAAGCGGTTTCTGATATCCGATATATCGGAGAGGCAATGAATACATATATTATTGTAGAAAGTGCAGCGTCTGTAATCTTTATTGATAAGCATGCCGCGCACGAGCGTATTATCTTTGAAAAGCTGCGCGCAAGTGTAGGTGCGCCACAAACTCAGCTTTTGCTTATTCCTGAGATTATGTCGCTTGACAAGCGTGCCGCTGCGGCGCTTCTTGACAATCGGGAAGAGGTGCTTGGTCTTGGATTTGAAATAGACGATTTCGGTGACGGCTCGGTTGCGGTTTCCGCAGTGCCGGACGGAATTGATGCGCACGATGCTGTAGCTGTTCTTGATTCTCTTGCAGAAACGCTTGCGAGCGGAGCTCGTGCATCGCTTCCGGAGGTCATTTCGGAAACGATGTATTCCGTCGCCTGCAAGGCGGCAATCAAAGCCGGGCAGAAGAACAGCCCCGAGGAGCTTTTCGCTCTTGCAAAGCGCGTGCTGTTAAGTGATGATATCCGTTACTGCCCGCACGGCAGACCGGTTATGATAGAGTACACAAAAAACGAGCTTGAAAAGAAATTCAAGCGAATAGTGTGATTTGATATGACAGATAACAAAAAAAGAGTAGTCTGCATCGTCGGACCCACGGCATCAGGCAAAACCGCACTTTCCGTATCGCTGGCTGAGCATTTTGACGGTGAGGTTGTTTCCTGCGATTCAATGCAGATATATCGCGGAATGGACATCGGCACGGCAAAGCCGACACGTGATGAAATGCGGAATGTTCCGCATCATATGCTGTCCGTTGTTGACCCCGCAGAAACCTATTCTGCCGCACGGTATGTAAAGGACGCCGGAGAGATTACGGATGTCATACTTGCCCGCGGAAAGCTTCCGATAATAGTGGGCGGTACGGGACTGTACGTTGACTCGCTTGTAAACGGAACGGATTTTGCCGAGTATGATGAGAATACAGAATGCCGCCGCGAGCTTTTTGATTTGTACGAAAAGCATGGTGCGGCGTATATACATTCGATGTTAAAAGAGGTAGACCCCGCGCGGGCAGCGCAGATACACGAAAACAACGTAAAGCGCGTCATCCGGGCGCTTGAGGTTTATAATATGAGCGGTAAGACGATAAGTGCTCACGATGATGAAAGCAAAGCGCGTCCGCCGAGGTACAATGCAGTTTATATCGGTCTTATGTATGAGGACAGAGAGCTTTTGTATGACAGGATAAACCGAAGGGTGGACGAAATGATGGCCTCCGGTCTTGAGCGCGAAGTACAAAATCTTTTATCTTCGGGCATATCTTCCGATACAACAGCAATGCAGGCAATAGGATATAAAGAGCTTGTCTCGTATTTTGAGGGGAAAGCTTCTCGCGAGGAGGCAATTCAGAACATAAAGCAGGCCTCGCGCAGATATGCAAAGCGCCAGATGACGTGGTTCAGGCGCAACAAAAGCATAAATTGGATAGCGGTCGATAAAACAAAAAATTTTTCCGATGTACTACAGGCTTCGATAAATTTCGTCTCTTTCGACAGTATATAATATACAGTAAAAATGTATAAAGAAAGAGTGTGATTTATCATGACAAAAACAGCAGGGTTGCAGGATGTATTCTTGAATAAGGCAAGAGCCGAGGGCGTAAGTGTTACCGTATTTCTGACAAACGGTTTCCAGCTCAAAGGCGTTGTGCGCGGCTTTGATTGTTTTACGGTAGTGCTTGTAAGCGAGGGGCGTCAGCAGCTTATATATAAGCATGCGATTTCGACGGTTGTACCGTCACGTGCGCTCCGATATTTCCAACCAAGCGAAGAGGAGGAGCTGGGGGAGGATTGCATTATAGGATAATTTTTCTCCGGCACAAGTGTAATGAAAAAGGAAAGCGTAATTCCGCGGATAATAACGGTTGTGCTTGCGGTTTTGCTGTGTGCATACATAGGATATCAGGCATACCGGGCACTGTATAATCCGGTAAGAACGGTCAGCGCGGTATACACCGAGGTTGACGATGCCGTGCAGATGGACGGTGTTGTTGTCCGCGACGAGCGTGTAATGGTGAAAAACTACGGTTCCGGTGTGCTCGAAATGAATATGTACGAGGGAGAGCGTGTTGCAAACGGAAGCGCTGTGGCAGTCGTTTTTGCAAATGAGGATGCTGCACGCAAAAGCCATGAGGCGGCAGAGATTGATGAGCAGATAGAAAGAATGACGGCGCTTTATTCGCAAAGCGGAGAGAGCTATGATATAAATGCGGCAAATGACAGAATTTCCGAATATGCGATTTCGCTTGTCAGAATGCAACAGGAGCCTGTTTCCGAAAACACAGATACAGCTGTTGAAGAGCTTAAGCTCTCAACACTTATGCGTGAATATATCTACCGCGATAAGGCGGAGCTTCTGGAGGTTATTGAGCAGCTTCGTGCAGAGCGTGCGAAGCTTGGAAATGCGGCTGCCGTCAAAAGCAGGATTTATGCATCCGCCGCCGGATACTTTTCTCAGTATGCCGACGGATATGAAGAGGTTATGACGCCGTCGCTTGTATTAACGTCACCGATTTCGGAATTTATTTCTACCGGAGAAAAATACGCAACGCCGGACAAAAATGCCGTAGGCAAGCTTGTTTCAAGTAATATCTGGTATTTTGCGGCAACCGTTGATGAAAAAAGCGCCGCGCGTTTTTCTGAGGGTGCGGAAATGACGCTTAAGTTCAATGACAAAGCTCTCCCGCAGGTTACGGGTGAGGTTGTTCGCCTGACGGAGCCGGAGGGCGGGCGTGTGCTTGTTGTGTTTGAGTGCAACACTCATATCGGAAGCTTCACGAAGGTGCGAAAGACTTCTGCACGTGCGGTTGTAAAAACGTATTCCGGTCTCAAGGTGCCGCGAGAGGCGCTCAGAGTGAGTGAAGAGGGCATCAACGGTGTTTATTGTCTCATTGATTCTCAGGTGAAATTCAAGCCTGTAGACATAATATTCGAAAAAGACAGCTATTACGTTTCGGCATATGATACGGCTGATACCAAGTCGCTTTTGCTGTATGATGAAATAGTGGTCTCGGCAAAGAATTTAGAAAATAAGAAAATTGTAAAATAGGGGATAAGGATATGAGCTCAATATCGGAAAATATACAGAACATACGCCGTGAGATTGACGAAGCGGCAAGGCTTACAGGCAGAACCGGTGCCGACATAACGCTCGTTGCAGCAACGAAGATGAACGAATCTGACCGCGTCCGTGAGGCGGTGGCGGCAGGGATTGATGCCTGCGGCGAAAACCGTGTGCAGGAGCTTCTTGAAAAATACGAAGACGGGGCATATACAGGTGCACCTCTCCATTTCATCGGAACGCTTCAGACAAACAAGGTGAAATATCTCGTCGGTAAGGTTTCGCTTATCCAGTCCGTGAATTCGGAAAAGCTTGCGGCGGAAATTTCAAAATGTGCCATAAAGCACGGAATTGTTCAGGATATTCTTGTTGAGATAAACATCGGCGGGGAAGAAAGCAAAAGCGGTGCGGATATTGAAAATGCACATTCGCTTGTTCAGAATATAGCAAAATTGCCGGGCGTGCGTGTGCGCGGACTGATGACAATACCCCCGTTTTCCAAGGATGAAGAAGAACAAAAAAGCTTTTTTATAAAAATGAAGCAATTATTTATTGACATTGGAGCAAAAAAATACGATAATATTAGTATGGAGTTTTTGTCTATGGGTATGAGCGGTGATTACCGGAACGCAATTCTCTGCGGTGCGAATATGGTTCGCGTCGGAACGGGAATATTCGGTGCCCGCCATTATTAAGCCGGGAAAAGTCGAAATGCTTAAGGTATGAGGGAATCAACTTCCCTTGGCTTAAGCATAAGAAATAAATTTCAGGAGGACAAGTTATCATGGGTTTCATGGAAAAGTTTAAGGAATGGGCAAAGGTTGAAGAAGACGAGGATGAGTTTGAAGAATTCATGCCGAGTGACGACAGGGCAAAGGTTCGCGAATCATATGCCCCTCCGCGCCGTGACGACAGGGTTGTGAACATCCACACAACAACTCAGCTTCAGGTTGTTCTTGTAAAGCCGGAGCGTTATGAAAATGCAACGGAGATTGCCGATCACCTTAAAGAAAAGCGTACGGTTGTACTCAACCTTGAGTCTACCAACAAGGATGCAGCACGCAGAATTTTAGATTTCTTAAGCGGTGTTGCTTATACTAACGACGGTCAGATTAAGCGTGTTGCAAACAACACATATATCATCACTCCTTATAACGTTGACCTTAAGGGCGATCTTATCGATGAGCTCGAAAACAACGGTCTCTATTTTTAAGAACGCTTCACACGAGGAATACGGTTATGGGTCTGTTATATATAATACGGGGGTTTCTGGGCGCGCTTCTTCGCGTTTATGAGCTTCTGTTTATTGTGCGTGCGCTTCTTTCGTGGTTTCCGGGGGCAAATACCGGCGGAATAGGAGAGTTCCTTTATGCGGTTACTGAGCCTATTCTTGCGCCAATCCGTCAGGTTTTATGGAAAATTCCGTTCCTGCAGGGAATCCCGATTGACTTTTCGGTGCTTGTTGCGTACATTCTCATAGATGTAATTCGCAGCATAATACTGTGATAATTAAATAGAAAAACAGAAAAAACAGAGGTGATGGGGATAATGTTTACTCCTAATGAACTAAAAGAAATCAAATTTGACAAAGCTGTTTTCGGGGGATATGACACGGAAGATGTTGATAAGGCTTTTTCTGCGATATCCGAAGATTACACAACGCTTTTTAAGGAAAACACGGTTCTCAAGAAGAAGTTAAAGCTTCTTGCTGATACCGTAGAGGATTACAGAAGTGTTGATGAGGCAATGCGCAAGGCTCTTATAACGGCACAGAATATGGCAAACGATATGATAGCCGATGCCGAGAAGAAAAGCCGTGAGATGCTCGCAAATGCAAGCGATGATGCAAAAGCCCGTATCCGTGAGCTTACTTCGCTTGTTGAAGCAGAAGAGAAAAAGCTTCTTGACGCAAGAAACAAAACTGCTCAGTTTATTGATAACATTACGGCTATGTTTGCGGCTGAGAATGAAAAGTTTATCTCTTTGAAGAATGCTGTTGCACCAGAAACGCCTCCTGCAACAGAGCCGGAAGGTACGCCTTCACGCATTGGTGACACGCTTGATGAAATTGCTCTGGCACTTGATGAAAAGATAAAGCTTGAAGAAGAACAGATTCAGGAAAAACCGGTGAAAGCCGAGCCTCTGCAGGAGCCTGAGGAAGACGAGGATGCCGATATGAAAAAAGTGTCGGATACCATATCTTTTGAGAGCGATATTCCGACAGAGGAAGAGATGGCGGCACTTGAAGCCGCCGCAGAGAAGCCCCATCGCCGTCACCGTGTTGAGTTTGAAAATCTCAAGTTCGGCACAAGCTATGATATGAAAAGCGAAGACTAACATTAAAATATAAAAACGATACTGTAAAAGGGAGTTATATGAATGTCTCAGGATTACAACAGCACAATTAACCTGCCGAAAACGGAGTTCCCGATGCGTGCAGGCCTTCCTAAGCGTGAGCCGGATATGCTCGCAGCTTGGGAAAACGAAAATCTCTATCAGATGATAATGAAAAAGAACGAAGGAAGAGAGCCGTTTATTCTTCACGATGGCCCTCCGTTCTCCAACGGCAGCATCCATATGGGTACTGCAATGAACAAATGCTTAAAGGACTTTATCGTTCGTTACAAGAACGTTTCCGGGTTCTCGGCACCGTACACTCCGGGCTGGGATAACCACGGTATGCCGATCGAGTCTGCAATTATAAAGCAGAACAAGCTTGACCGCAAGCATATGTCCATTCCGGAATTCCGCACTGCTTGTGAGAAGTTTGCGGAAAACTTTGTTGACGTACAGAGAAATCAGTTCAAGCGCCTCGGAGCACTTGGTGACTGGTCAAATCCGTATCTCACAATGGATCCGAAATTTGAGGCTGAAGAGGTTAAAATCTTCGGTGAAATGTATAAGAAGGGCTATATCTATAAAGGACTTAAGCCTGTTTACTGGTGCCCGGTCTGCGAAACGGCTCTCGCTGAGGCTGAAATCGAGTACAAGGATGATCCGTGCACAACAGTATATGTAAAGTTCAAGGTAAACGATGACCTTGGCAAGCTTTCGGGCATTGACCTTTCAAACACATATTTCGTTATCTGGACAACAACAATATGGACGCTTCCGGGTAACCTTGCGATCGCCCTCAATCCGTCTGAGGAGTATGTAATTGTAAAAGCTCCGAACGGCGAGAATTACATTATGGCAGAGGCTCTTGCAAACAAGGTTATGAAGGTCGGCGGCTTTGACAGCTTTGAAGTAATCGACCACCATCCGGGTGCTTTCTTTGAAAATATGCTTGCAGACCATCCGTTCCTTCCCAAAACATCACGTCTGCTTCTTGCAGATTACGTAACAATGGAATCCGGTACAGGCTGCGTTCACACAGCTCCGGGCTTCGGTGCTGACGACTATCAGACCTGCCGCCGCTACGGAATGGAAATGGTTGTTCCGGTTGACGACACCGGCCGCCACACAGACTATGCAGGAAAATATGCGGGTATGAAGACTGAAGAGTCCAACCCCGTAATCCTTGCTGATATGAAAGAATCCGGTGCGCTTTTTGCATCCGAGGATATCGTCCACAGCTATCCGCACTGCTGGAGATGTAAGGGACCGATTATCTTCCGCGCAACTGATCAGTGGTTCTGTTCTGTTGATGCATTCAAGGATGAAGCGGTTGCTGCCTGCGGTAAGGTACAGTGGTTCCCTGAGTGGGGCTATGACCGCATTGTATCAATGGTTCGCGAGCGTGCAGACTGGTGTATTTCCCGTCAGCGTCACTGGGGTCTCCCAATTCCTGTTTTCTATTGCGAAAAGTGCGAGAAGCCGATTTGCGATGATGCAACGATTGAAAAGATTTCAAAGATATTCGGTGAAAAGGGTTCAAACGCATGGTTTGAAATGGACGTTTCCGAGCTTATGCCGGAAGGCTATGTCTGCCCGCATTGCGGCGGAACTCATTTTACAAAGGAAACTGACACTCTCGACGGTTGGTTTGACTCCGGCTCTACCCATATAGCTTCCATGGAGCTTGATTCTCCGAAGTGCTGGCCGGCAGACCTTTACCTTGAAGGTGCAGACCAGTACCGCGGATGGTTCCAGTCATCGCTTCTCACAGCGGTTGCGCTTCGCGGAGAGGCGCCGTACCGTCAGGTGCTCACTCACGGATGGACGGTTGACGGTGAGGGTAAGGCAATGCACAAGTCTCTCGGAAACGGCGTTGCACCGGAAGAAATCATCGAAAAGTACGGTGCGGATATCCTTCGTCTTTGGGCAGCTTCTGCCGATTACCGTCAGGATATGCGCTGCTCCGATGCGATATTCAAGCAGCTTTCGGACACTTACCTCAAGATAAGAAACACATCAAGATATATCCTCGGCAACCTTGCCGGATTTGATCCGAACAACTGTGTTCCGACGGCCGAGCTTTGTGAAATGGATAAATGGGCTCTTTCCCGTCTTAACACGCTCCTTGCTCGCTGCATTGAGGCATATGACAAGTATGAGTTCTACACGGTTGTCCATGCCGTACACAACTTCTGTGTTGTTGATATGTCAAACTTCTACCTCGATGTTATCAAGGACAGACTTTACTGCGACAGCGTTGACGGCGCATCACGCCGCGGCGCACAGACTGTTATCTATCGCATCCTTGATACTCTTGTACGCATCCTCTCTCCGATTCTTGCATTTACAAGCGATGAAATCTGGAAGGCAATGCCGCATCATAACGGTGTCCGTCTTGAAAACGTTATGCTCAACGACATCCCGAAGGTGGACGAGGCTGTTCTTGATACAGCTCTTGAACAGAAGTGGGAGCGCGTCGCGGCTCTTCGTGACCGTGTAAACCGTTCGCTTGAAGAGGCACGTGCTGCAAAGGAAATCGGAAAGTCTCTTGAGGCTAAGGTTACGATTTCCGCAAACGGTGAGGCTTATGACTTCATCAATGCAATTGACGGTCTTGACAAGCTCTTTATCGTATCGTCTGTAAATGTTACCAAGGAGGAAGCACTTGGCAGCGAAATCGAGAGCATTTCGGTCAAGATTGAAAAGGCATCCGGCACAAAGTGCCCGCGTTGCTGGACTTTCTCGGAAGAAGCAGGAACAGATCCTGAGCATCCCGAGCTTTGCCCGCGTTGTACTGCTGTTGTTAAGGGGTAAGACGGTAAGTTGGTGATTGTTCAGTTTTTAACCGTTGTGCTTCTTACAGCACTTGACCAAATTACAAAGCTGTGGGCGGTAAAGTCACTTCGTCCGTTCGGAGAAATACCGATTATCGAAGGTGTGTTCAATCTGCGTTATGTTGAAAACACCGGCGCCGCGTTTTCCATACTTCAGGGGAAAACCATTCTGCTCACGGTTATTCCGATTGTTGCGTGTGTTTTTATGGTTTATATTCTTTTGACAAAGAAAATAAGCTCAAGGCTCGGAAGCTGGGGAATTACGCTGATTTTATCCGGTGCGCTCGGAAACCTCATTGACCGCATTTTTCGCGGTGCGGTTGTCGATATGTTTGATTTTGAGCTTATCAATTTTCCGGTTTTCAACGTCGCTGATATATGCGTAACCGTCGGTGCAGTTCTGTTCTTTATCTACGCAATATTCTTTTATGATAAGGCAGAGAAGAAAGATGAATAAGGTTATCCTCACGGCAGAAATATGTGATGAAGGAACGCGTCTTGACGTGTTCCTCTCGCAAAAATTGGATATAACAAGAAACGCCGCAGCGGCTCTCATTGAGAGCGGCGGCGTTTCGGCGCTCAAAAAGAATTACAAGCTGCGCGCGGGGGATGAGATAGAAGTAACGATTCCCGAGCCACGCGAAATTGATGTTGTTCCGCAAAACATACCGCTGGACATTGTTTATGAGGACGATGATCTGCTGGTTATCAACAAGGCTCGCGGAATGGTGGTTCACCCCGCCGCGGGGAATCCTGACGGAACGCTTGTCAATGCGCTTATGTATCATTGCGGAGAGCGCCTTTCGGGAATAAACGGAGTTCTTCGTCCCGGTATTGTGCACAGGCTTGATAAGGACACAAGCGGACTTATGCTTGTCGCAAAAAACGATATTGCACATAACGGTCT
>SVLF01000075.1 GCA_015068085.1 Oscillospiraceae bacterium | reverse complement strand
GCTTCGTCCTTCGCATTTAAATTATTTAAAATTTTCCTGCGTTTAAGGTCGAAGAGTTTAAAAACAAAAATTTCTGATGAAGTACAAAGAAAATTCAAAAATGATACTGGCGTATATTTGCAGAATTTTCTGCAGTAGTTCGCTGAAATTTTGTTTTTAAACCTTAAGGTATCCATCGTTCCTCGGCTTGTAAATCACAGCGAAATTATGCATACGGGGATGCGCGGAAAACGCAGTTTTCCATTTAGCATCGACGGCATAATGAGCGCGATGATTTATCCGGTGCGCGGGCAGCGGCAGAAGCGTGGGGTTCCAAAGGGGTTCGCAAGAGAACCCCTTTGAAGAATCCCTCCACCGCCATCCGGCGGTCCCCCTCCCTTTAGGCAAGGGAGGCTATAGTGAAAGGAGAAGCCTATGAAAAAATTTTTATCAATTCTTTTATTAGCAGCAATAACGATATCGCTTATACCGGCAAGTTTAACTGCCGGTGCGGAGGAAAGCATAATGTATTCTGACGTTGCAGAAAAGTACTGGGCATATGAAAACATACAGGAATGTACAGAAGAAGGCTGGCTTGAAGGATATCCTGACGGAAGCTTTGCGCCGGAGCGCGGAATGACGCGCGCGGAAGCGGCAAAAACCGTTGTTTTATTCTCAGAGCGCAAACCGGCGAAAATAGGAAACACATACAAGGATGTAGAAGCTGATGCATGGTATGCGCCGTATGTGTATGCAGCAGAAGCTTTCCTGCCGGTTGCGTGGAAAGTAAGCAGCCGTATTGAGCCTGAAAAAGCTGTAACCCGCGAAGAATTAGTGTATATGATAGTATACGCTATGGGATATGACAGTGAGCTTGGGTTTGCAAACAGATTTCTCGTTGACAATGCGTTTTCGGATAATGCCGCGGTTTCCGAGACATTAAAGCCTCTGTTTTCGCTTGCAGTTTCAAAAGGAATTATTTCCGGTTACAGCGACGGAACTCTGAAACCGCAAGGAATGGTTACCCGTGCGCAAATGGCGGCAATGCTCTGCAGAACTGCCGATATTCCGGAGAAGCACGCATTGCGCGATGCTTTCTGCGAAAAGTTCAATGTTGTGGAAACCAACGTAATGGGTACCGAAAACGGACTTTTGCTGCAAACGAACGACGACTATTTCGATTTTGAAACAACTGTTCCGACCGACGGATATTATGATATAGCAATGGGGTATGCGCATGACAGCTGGGAACTGTATTTCAAAATTACGGTAACGTATCCGGACGGCAGAGCCAATATAGACGACTACAGTGCAGTGGCCGGAGAGGTTGAGTTTACAGCTCCGATATGGCTTGAAAAGGGAAAGAACTTAGTTCGCATACGTCATGCGCAGACAAAGAAGCCTGTGTGGAGCCTGCCGTTTGAAATTTCATATATTGAAAACCGCGGAAAGACCGGGATGTTACCGTATCGCATTTCACCAACGAAGGTGACGTTTTTCCTTGATGCCCCCAAAACTCCGCAGAGTCTTATCACAAACTATAAGGATAAGCTTGTAAAGATAGAAACAACGGATGGCGTTGAACTCCCGTTCACAACCGAGCTTATGGGAGACCGGCTCGTTACGGAGAGCATGATAAGGGTGTATCCTGATAAAGAAATAGTCTCAAAGCTTCCGGAAGGAACACATACGCTGAAGTATACCCTTGAAAACGGCAAGGTGCTTACTCAGGAAATAAATGTGCTTGAAACCGCACCGGAAACCGGGCTTGAATACATAAATTTCAATGTGGGTAAGGCAAACTCTACGCTCATAAAGCTTCCTAACGGAAAAAATATGCTTATTGATTCGGGATATGATGCAAACGCAAAGGACGAGATTATTCCATATCTTGAGAAGCACAATATAAAGCTTGACTATTATCTGCTAACTCATTTCCATACAGACCATTGGGGTATGAAGGATGAAATCCTTGAAATGAACGGAATAAAAAAGCCTGATCAGGACAAGGCGGATGCGCTTGTTAAAGCTGATAAGCAGGAAAGATATGATTACCTGAAGGATTTCGGCTATCTCGATTCCACAATGCTTTGCTATTATGACGAGCTTCATGAAATCTGGGATCTCGGCGGTGTGACGATGGATGTGCTCAACAGCCGCTTTGATGAAAACGGTGAGGCGATGGAGGTTTATAACTATCCGTTCTACCGCATCAATGAGCATAATTACGAAAATTCAACATCAGTTTCGTTTATGCTTGATTATAACGGCTTCCGTTATTACCACGGCGCAGATAACTATGCATTTGCTCAGGAAAGATATATGTATGATATGATAAAGCAAAAGCGCACCGATGAGCTTTCGTGCGACTGGTTTTTCGGAAACCATCATTTTATCTGCGATATCAGTCCGCAGTTTATCATAACATTGAATCCAAAGGTTGTATTTATACCGAATGATAAGGTATATCATCGTTCACAGTATACAACATATTATAAAAAGTATGTAGAGGATTATAATTTTTACAATAAGCAGCTTGCGGAAACAATTGTTTCCGGAGATATAGGCAGCGCAAGGGTTTGCGTAAACAGTAAGGACGATTGGTATTATGAAATAATATCAGATGGGGATATGTATAACTGATAACCTCGAATGGAAAGCGGCAGATATCCTGCATACTTACCTGATGTGGCAAAGCTTGCCGGAAGGTATGATAAGGTATATCCCCGTCTCACGCTTTTTGCAGATTTGCCCGAATATACAAGTTTGCACCTTGTGAGTTGTTTTCGAAAATGCTACAATAAACAGGGCGGGTTATCCTCGCTCTGTTTATTGCTGAAAGTGAGGGAAATATTTATGGATAAAGACATTGTTTTAAACGGTGTTCATATAGGGGAACACGGTTTTGATCCGGAAAAGGTTATTGATGAGATTTACGAGCGTTGCGTAAAGCCGGGGCTTAATTTCGTAACGATCCGCCCGGGGTATATGGGGCGCCGCATACCTATTCCGCAGCATTATTTTGTTGAGTGGGCAAGGTATATGGCGGAGAACAAGATATATTTCATTTTCCTGTATACCATCCAGCACGCGCCGGACGGCAGGGAAAGCCATTTTGATAAGGAAACCGTGGACGAGATGAAGAAAGTCGCCGGAGAGTATTACATCGGCGATATGATAGGCGAGACGGGAAGCTCCTTTGCGTGCAAGTTCGCCGGGTATTTCAACCGCGGCGAGGGTGCCGGAAAGGATACCACTGAGGTAAAAACAGATTATCCGGATATGAAGGCAGCTCATGAAGGTTATGTTGCGGATGTCTCGAAATACATAGAGATAGACAGAAAGCTCGGTGTTCCCGCAATAGTTTCCGTAGAGGCCACGGGGCTTAATAAATACAACGCCGAAGCGGGCGTTACGATTCCGATGCTTGAGCTTATGTGCGGAAGCCCGGATGTTCTTGTATCATCGCTTCGCGGCGTTGCTCGCGCTTACGATTCCAAAATGTGGGGAACATACGTTGCTCATGAGTGGTACGGCGGTATGCGCCACGATGATGTTTTAAAAAGAAAAAGGCTTGAGCTTGCATATAAATATGCGTACCTTGCAGGAACAAACGCACTTTGCCTTGAAAGCGGAGATGAGCTTATTTCAGCTTATGGGTATAACTGTGCCGCAGGCTCGGTCCTCTGTGCCGAATATCGAAAAGTCCTTAAAGATATGATGGATTATATAAAGCGGGATGCACGCCCGTCAGGTGGCCCTAAGGTTAAGTTTGCATTCGTATCCGGACGTCACGATGCTTACGGCGGCTGGGGCGGAAGCTCCGTGTGGAACCAGTTTGACAGAAAAGAATGGGGGCACGGCGATGCGGAACACTCGTGGCGCCTGCTCGACGAAATCGGCACAAGGCGGACGTGGAATGATATAGCAAACTTCGGAGAGCAGGACTTTTCCGCTGCTCCTGCATATGGGATGTATGACATCGTCCCGATAGAAGCCGATGCAGAGCACCTTTCGCGTTATGATTATCTTATCTTCCTCGGCTGGAACAGCATGACGGAAGAGGATATGGCGAAGCTTTATGAATATGTAAACCGCGGCGGGCATCTTCTTATGAGTGCGGCGCATCTTAATACATCCGTTGTTCGCGGCGGGGAATTTACACCCGTTTCGGAAGAAAAAATCAAAAAGCTTTTCGGCTGCAGCTTCACAGGGAAGATTATATCCTCGAATGCCGGTATCAAATTCCGCTACAGCTCGCTTGATGAAAATGCAGTATACCCCGGAAGCCACGATTTGTTCTGCGATCCGATATATTCTGCCGGTTATGCAGACTGGGCAGAGTTTGAGCTTTGCGGTGGAGTTGAAACAGCTTTGCTTACCGATGCATTTATGGCGGACCCGTCCATCCTCCCAGCTGTGATTGAGAATAAAATCGGAAAAGGCGTTGCAACGCTTGTAACGGCTGTTGATTATCCGGGACAGCCCGCGGTGTCACCGCTTTACCGCACGCTCGTGCGTGAGATGATAACGGCAAGCGCGCGAAAAGCTGATATACAGGTTCTCGGCAGCGACAGACTCCGCTGGTCGGTGTATGAAGGGGATAAAGTGTATCTGCTCAATACCGATTATGATATGCCGATAAAGGTTAAGGCGATAAAAAACGGCAAAGAAAAAACGGTGATACTCAAGCCTCTTGAAATGAAAACGGTGAAGCTCTGAGGAAAGGTGAAAATATGAAAAACTATATAAAGACATTTGAAGATATATTTAACAGCGAATACTTTACGGAGCATACGCTGAATATATATCGCCTTGAGCGAAAACAGACGTTTCCGGCATACAAGGCTGCGGCGGAATATACATACAATCTGCTTCGGAAGGAAGGCTTTGATGCGGAATACATAGAATTTCCGGCAGACGGCAAAACGTGCTATCAGGACAAATGTATGCCGATAGGCTGGGATGTCGACAAAATGAGCCTTGAGATAACGACGAAAATCCCGGGGCTTCAAAATCCGGTAATTGCCGATTATGAGCGTGAGCCGCTTCACGCGGTTAAGCATTCGGTATCAACCCCGCCCGAGGGGCTTGATGTAAAGATTATCACCGAATCACAGATGAAGATGGGTGCGGATGTAACCGGTGCGCTTGTTCTTCTCGAACACAGGACGATGCCGCGCTGTGAAGCAGTAAGAATGCTTCTTGACCTTGGTGCAATCGGTTGGGTGTCGGATTATTCCGAGAACCCGAATGCAAACCCCGACGGCATTTACTGGGCAAACTCCGCAACGGAATACGGAGTTTGGCATATAACCGCGAATGAGCGGGAGTTTATCTCGTTCCAGATATCGGAGAGAAACGGAACACTGCTCCGTCAGGCGTGCAGCACCGGAACGGTAAAAGCGCATATCTTCTCCGATGCAAGAAGATATGAAACGGTATACCCCGCAGTAAGCGCCCTGCTTCCCGGAGAGGAGAAGCGCGAGGTGTGGGTTGTTGCACATACCTGCGAACCGCTTGTTGACGATGATGCAAACGGAGTTGTTGCATCAATACAAATTCTCAAAGCTCTGCGCGAGCTTGCGGATTCCGGAAAGATAAAGCTTCGTTACAGCGTGCGCGTTGTGTTTGCATCTGAGCTTTACGGAATGAGCGCACTGTGCGAGCATTACGGCGGAGATTTGTCCGGCAGAACAATCGGCGCGATAAATATGGACGGATTCACTTCGTCAACGGATAAGTCCGTACACAATGAACTGAAATCACGCGAGGGCTCGGATTTACCCGGCTTTGCGGGAAATATTATCCTTGACAGAGTAGATGCAAGCTTTAAAGAAAAACATCCTGAATATACGGTGACAAAACAAGATCACAGAATGGGTGATGACACCTTCTTTAACGACAGCACAATAGGTATGCCGACGGTGTGGATTCTTCACAATCCGTATGGCTATCATCACAATTCTGCGCAGGATGAAAGCATAATGGATGCTGATGCCGCGAGAATCAATTTTGCATACGCCGCAGAGTGGGTGCGCGCAATGGCAGCACTTACGGAAGACGAGGTTTCAGATATTCTTCCCGATGCAGTTACAAAGGCAAATGAAATTCTTGCAGCGGAAGCGGGAAAAAATGTGCGCCCGGGAACGGATGCAAGGGCGCGTATGCAATATCTGCTTCATAGAGAAAAGAGCAAAATAGAGAACCTCGCGCTTTGGGGCAATGTTGATGAGATAAAGCCTTTTGCAGAAAAGGTAAGGGTGCCGGAAAATATTCCGGACGCACCTGAAAAGACGGAGAAAACACCGTGGTTTGACTATTGCGAAAGCTTCGTTTTCTCCCGTGCAATGCGCGGATTTCCTCACGATATGCTTTGCATACCTCCTGAGAAAAGAACAATGGGCTTTGGCGGTATGCTATATAACAAGTTTGCCGAAGTGTTCTCGAAAATGGAAGGAAAGAAAACTCTCCGCGCCGCAATAGAGGAAGCGGAGTGGGATAAAGGCATTCTCTATACGGAAGCAGAAATAAAGCGCTGGCTTCACTATTGCATAATGTTCTCGGAATACGGATATCTTACGATGAAGGCTGAAAATCCGCTGACAAAGGAAGCTCTTTCAGAGGCGCTTGTCGAGCTTGGCATAAAGCAGGGAGATACCGTGGTTGTCCACTCCGGAATATCAAATCTCGGATATCTCAAGGGCGGCGCAGAAGCAATGACCGAAGCGCTGCAGAACACTCTCGGGGAAGACGGAGCATTTATGGCACCTGCCTTTACCTTCCCGTATCTTATGTTTGACGGGGATGTAAACAAAGGATATTTCTTCCGCCCGTATGATACGAGAGCGGATGGAGCTTTGCGCGATAAGACCGTAAAAACAGGACTTCTTCCGAAAGCAATGGTGAAGAGAAAGGATTCTTTCCGCTCAGGTCACGCAACGCACGAATGGGTTGCAATCGGAAAGGATGCGGAAGCGCTTGTAGCAGGTCACGGACTTCTCGATGCACCTACGGGAGAAAGCTCACCGCTCGGAAAAGCGCTTGACAAAAACGCAAGCGTAGTGTTTCTCGGATGCTCTCCTGCGGCAAATACGTTTTTGCACTATGTTGAGGTTATGGCAAACGTACCCTATACCGAGCCGGCGTGCGTCCAGTATATAGATGAAGATGGCAGAACGAAAATTGCAATGATAGAAAAACAGCTCTTCGGCTGCCGGAACTTTTACGGTGGACTTGACAATGATTTTTACAAAGAAGCAATTCGCCGCGGACTGCATATATATGAGGTGCCTTTCGGTCTCTCAACGCTTTACCGTATGGAGCTGCGTGAGCTTTATGACATCACTATGCAGATGCTTTCTGAGGATGAGTTTGCGCTTCTCTGTAAAAAGCCGGACTGCCCGTTTTGTAAGAAGTTTGCGGAATAAGGGAAAATATTATGAATTACAGAAAATATCTTACAGAGGATATCCTGCCGTTCTGGATAAAGAATGCTGTTGATAATGTTCACGGCGGAATTATGACGCATCTGGACAAAGACGGAAACGTGTATTGCGAAGATAAAAACGTCTGGTTCATCGGTCGTTCAATGTGGACATATGCTGTTGCGTATAACACCGTGGAACAGCGGCAGGAATATCTTGATATGTGCGAGCGGCTTTATCGATTTTACGAAAAATGCGAGCTTCCGGACGGAAGACTTGCGCATATTACGGAATGCGACGGAACTGCAAAAAAGATAAGTCCAAAGTTGTTTTACAGCGAAATGCACGCTGTTATGGGGCTTGCTCAATATTACAAAGCTTGTAAAAAAGAAGAAGTATGGCAGCTTGCAAATAAGTATTATGATACTGTCGAAGCGTGGTACAGGGAAAAACGAAGCAAAAAGCAGACAGAAGAAGGTGTTGTCCGCAGCTTCGGTCCCAATTTGCTTGTCCTCTCGATGGCTCAGTTTATCAGAAATGTCGGCAGGAATGCAGAAAAATATGATGAGCTTGCAAAGATGGCAATAGATGAAATGATGCACGGCGGATATGTCAACGACGAATACCGCACAGTTTTTGAAAAGGTAAGTGAAAGCGGGGAAATACTTACTGCAGACGGCGCAATGCAGTCTTGTCCCGGTCATGTGTTTGAGGCAGCGTGGTTTGTAATGTGTGAGGGCGAAGTGAAAAACAATGATGAGTATCGCGCTTTCGGAAGAAAACTGTGTGATTACGCAATGGCGGAAGGCTTTGAAAAGGTGCGCAGGCTTATTCCGACAATGCGGGATGTGAAAACAGCACCGTTCGGAAATCAAGAGGAGGTATGCTATTGGTGGACTCAGTGTGAGGCGATAATTACATACCGTCTTGCGTATAACATTTTCGGGGATAAAAAGTATCTTGAGCTTGCGAATTACCTGGAAAAGAATGCCTTTGGTGCTTTTGCGGATTTCAAAGGCGGAGAGTGGTATTCGGAAGCGACTGACGAAGGGGAACTTGTAAACAAAAACAAAGGAAGCCTTATAAAAGGCCCGTTTCACCTGCCGCGGATGTTGCTCGGCTTAATAAGCCTTGAAGAAACCGGAAGTATACACAGATATATGCAGTAATTGCACTGAAAAATATGGAATGTGTCGTGAAATGTCGGGTATACGGAATTATTCGTGTGAAAAAACGTGAATAATTCCGTATATTTACTTGATTTTTACACGAATATATGATATACTCTTCTGTGGAAGGGAGAGATATCTGATATGAAAAGAAAGATAATGGCGTATCTGGAAGCGTGGAAAAAAAGCGAGCACCGCAAGCCCCTTATTCTTCAGGGCGCACGTCAGGTCGGAAAAACGTATACGTTGCTTGAGTTCGGGCGAACTTTTTATGAGAATGTAGCGTATTTTAATTTTGAAGCAACCCCAAAGCTCATATCAGCATTTGAAGAGGATATCAGCCCGGAATATCTTGTTCCGATTCTTTCGTATATGTCCGGCCAGACAATAGTGAGAGGGAAAACCCTAATAATTCTTGATGAAGTTCAGCTTTGTGAGCGTGCGCTCGCTTCGCTTAAATATTTTTTTGAACAGGAACCGGAGTATCACATTGTTGTTGCAGGCAGCCTGCTCGGCGTTGCGGTGAATCGAAAAAAGTTTTCTTTCCCGGTGGGAAAGGTTGATATAAAAACTATGTATCCTATGGATATTGAAGAGTTTATGCTGGCTTTGGGTATGGAGGAGCTGACCGCCCGCATACGCACCTGCTTTGAGAAAAACGAGCCAATGCCGCAGCTGTTGCATGATGAGGCAATGAAGCTGTATCGGCAGTATTTGGTTGTCGGCGGTATGCCGGAATGTGTTTTGAAGTTTGCTTCAACGCGGGACTACATTCTGATCCGTCATACGCAGAATATGATACTTGAAAGCTATCTTAATGATATGAGCAAGTACAACGAAAGAAACGAGATAAAGAAAACGCGGCTTACGTATGACAATATAACCGTGCAGTTGTCAAAGAAAAACACGCGATTTCAATATAAGCTTATAAAGCACGGTGCGCGCGCCGCAGAGTTTGAAAATGCAGTTGAGTGGTTGACCTTATCCGGGATAGTTTCACAGATATACAAGGTGGAGCAAATAAAAAAGCCCTTGGAAAATTACCGGGATATCGATTCATTTAAAATTTATGTTTCGGATGTAGGGCTTCTTTGCGCGAAAAAAGATTTGTTTGCACAAGATATTTTGTATATGTCTGAAGAGCTTGACGATTTCAAGGGCGGTATGGCAGAAAATTATGTCAATTCTCAGCTCGTACTAAACGGATATAAAACTTATTATTGGATGAGCGAGCGCGGTGCAGAGATAGATTTCATCATCCGGCGCGGCGGAGAGATTATCCCTGTTGAGGTTAAAAGCGCCGATAACACAAAGGCGAAAAGTCTCGGAGTGTATATGAACAAATTTTCTCCGAAATACGCGATAAAGCTATCTGCAAAAAACTTCGGCTTTGAAGATAACAAAAAGACGGTTCCCCTTTATGCGGCGTTTTGCATTTAAAGCAAAAACGCTCTGCAAATGTATTTGAAATAAGAAAAACCTGCCCCACAAAGGTACTTGTGTACCGATTTGGGTCAGGTTTGTTTTCATTACAGATTTAATTACTTAATGCCCTTTATGCGGTCGAGCGTATCCCAGATACCGTGCATATACATGATACCGAGCGCACGGTCGTAAAGACCGTAGCCTGGGCGGACGTTGCCCGGGCCCTCATCCCAGAGGTGTCTGCCGTGGTCGGGACGGATATATCCCTCAAAGCCGCAGTCGTGGTATGCTTTGACGATTTCAAGGATACCCGTGTCGCCGTCGCAGTCGCGGTGCGATGCCTCGGAGAAGTCGCCGTTCGGGAAGTTCTTGACGTTTCTGATGTGAGCAAATGCGATTCTGTCGCAATGCTTGCGGACGATTGCCGGAACGTCGTTGTTCGGGTTTGCGCCGAGAGAACCGGAGCAGAGAGTAAGGCAGTTGTACGGATCGTCAACCATTTTGAGGAAGCGGTCGATGTTCTCCTCGTTGATGAGAAGGCGCGGAATACCGAAGATATCCCATGGCGGATCATCCATATGTATAGCCATTTTGACGTCGCACTCGTGGCAGGTAGGCATAATAGCCTCGAGGAAGTATTTAAGGTTTGCCCAGAGCTTTTCGTGGGTTACGCCCTCGTATGCCTTGAAGAGCTCGTCAAGCTTTGCCATTCTCTCAGGCTCCCAGCCGGGGAAGGACATATTGTACTTCTCGGTGAAGCCGAGGATGTAGTCTGCCATAGCCTTATAGTCGTCCTGAATCATGCCCTTTTCATAGAAAAGTGCTGTGGAGCCGTCGCCGACCTCGTGGAAGAGGTTGCTTCGTGTCCAGTCGAATATCGGCATGAAGTTGTAGCAGATAACCTTAACGCCGAACTTTGCAACGTTGCGGATGCACTGCTTGTAGTTTTCGATGTATTTGTCGCGTGTCGGGAGGCCGATTTTGATGTCATCGTGAACGTTGATGGACTCGATAACATCCATGTTGAAGCCGTACTGATCAAGCTGGCGCTTAACCTCGGCAATCTCCTCTTCCTCCCAGATTTCGCCCGGCATCTTGTGGTGAAGCGCCCAGACGATACCGTCAACGCCGGGGATCTGCTTGATATCGGAAAGGCTGATTTTATCGTTGCCTTCGCCGTACCAGCGGAAAGTCATTTTCATAATTATCGCTCCTTTTGTAGCTTTTCTTACATTGTATCACAAATTGGATATAATTGCAATGTAAGTTAAAAATAAAACATTGATTTGCTGATATGTTTTTGATATAATGTGAATATGGAGGGATTTGCTTGTGAAAAAGATTTTTACTTCGTGTTTGATATGTGTGATGCTTTGTGCAAGCCTATGTTTTTCAGCATCCGGTGCAAACATTTCGGGAGACGCAGAAAAAAGCGCGGAGGTGTTAAAGGAGCTTAATCTGTTCCGCGGGACGGATAAGGGGTTTGAGCTTGAGCGGCAGATGACGCGCGCGGAAGCCGCAGCGATGCTTGTTCGTTTTTTAGGTGCAGAGGAAAAGGCGATGAGCGGCAGCTTTTCGCATCCGTTTACTGATGTCCCCGCATGGGCAGAGGGCTATGTCGGCTGGCTGTACCGGAGCGGGCTTACGAAGGGAGTTTCAAAAACGCTTTACGGCTCACAGCAGTCCGTTACGGCGTGGCAGTATGCAACCTTTATAACAAGAGCTTTGCGCGACGAAGAAGAGATACCGCGTGAGCTTGCAACGCCTGCGGAGATAGAAAAAATCGACAAGGAAAGCACCTTTTTGCGCGCTGATGCGGCGATAATGAGTATTCGTGCGCTCGGATGTCAGTACACCAAAAATGAAAATTATCGTCCGCTTGCCGATGTGTGCATTGAGCGGGGAATGTTTACCGCTCAAAAGTTCGGAGAAGCTGCAGGCGAGTTCTACGGCTCAACATATATGATAGACAATGAAAACCGCATTGTACGGCGCGTTCTCGGAATTGAGGTTGCAAAAACCGCAGATACCGGATATTTTGTGTTTGATACCATAGACCCGATTGCAAGCGACGGAACGAAATACGACCCGTTTGTGTATAAACAGGATGGCGAAACCGTGACAATTTACACAATGAATCCGGAGACGCTTAAAACAAGCGAGCTTGTAAGGAGAAAAGGAATAAAAGGTCATTTTAACTACAAAAACCTCTTCAAGCTCGGAGAAACACACTTTATCTTTGAAACCCTTGCAGATAAGGACAAAAACACTGTTCTTGCAGTAAGCAACGGTGAAGTAAGAGAAGTGTTAAGCTTTGTAAACGGCGGCGAAACGCCGTGGTATCCGTATGCGGACGAAAACGTTATGGTGGATGCAGACAGCGCGCTCATTATGACGGATAAGAAGTATTTCCGCGTGACGGAGAATGGTTATGCGGAAATCGGAAGTCCGAATCTTTCCTTGCTTGCGTATATTGACGGCGAAATAATCGCGAAGAGAATAAATGAAAGCTCTGTTGATATTCTGCTCCTTGATGCCAAAACGGGTGAGGAGAAGGTTTCTTACAATGTTCCCGATGATATAGAGCGCGGGCAGTACGGCGAAGGATATCGTGACCTTGACCGCCAGTATGAAAAATACTATTACGGTGAAGCCGGACTTTACTACCATGATGGCAAAACGCTTGTTCAGGTGACGGGCCGCCCGGTAAACGGATTTGTACCGGAGGATGACGGAAGCTTTGTTATTCTCACCCACAAGCCGGGAAAACGTTATAGCGGAATGGTATATTTCGGCGGAAATGAGATTATGAGAATAAGAACCGACGGGGACGAGGAGTATCTTACAAAAGAGGATATGCCGTTTTCGATTGACGGAGTTTTCAAAAAGGACGGAAAGGTTCATTTCACAACTGCAACGGGTGTCGGAATGATGAATTTTGACGTTTTCACCTACCGCATTGAGGATAGCGGAAAGCTGACCGTTACAGACTTTAATGCAGGACGACCTGAGGTTATGAACGGATTTTCGTGGGATAACCCCGATGCTTACAAAGCCGGGTATATTGAAGCCGAGCAGAAGAGGATAGAAGAATTAGGGTATTGAGGAAAATTAAATTTAGTTGAAAAGACTGCCTGTTTTGGTACGAAACAGGCAGTCCCTTTTGTGGGAGTCTACCGCGTAACCTCCTTGTTTTACGGAAATAACTAATTGGTTTTATTTTTGAAATAATATATCTATATGGAAAAATTACTCATTGACATTTTAGCGGAATTACGCTAAAATGATTGTGGAGGTGTTAATATGAATTCAATAAGACCTGTTTCAGATTTAAGGAATAATTTTGCTGAGATATCTAAGACTGTACACGAGACCCGACAACCGGTGTTTTTGACTAAAAACGGTTTTGGTGATATGGTGGTTATGAGTATGGAAGCATACGAGAACCTTCACTTCGAGAGTGAAGTGTATTGCAAGCTTAAAGAAGCTGAGAGAGAAGCAGAAATAACCTCAACCCGTTATTCGTCCAAAGAAGTTTTGATGGCACTAAAAAAAGCATCGGGAGTATCAGAAAATGTATAAGCTTGAATTCTTACCGATTGCTTTGAATGATATGGTTGAAATTGTCGGGTATATCGGCAATACTTTGAAGAATCCCATAGCCGCAGGGAATCTCTCAAGTGAGTTTGTTAATGCAGCGGAGATATTGAGTGAAGTTCCTTATTCTAACCCTGTATATGTTCCGTTGAGACCACTTAAGCACGAATACAGAAAGCTGCTTGTAAAGAGTTATCTTATGTTTTATTGGGTGGATGAAGAAAAGAAAGTAGTCACGGTGTCGAGAGTTATTTACGGAAAACGGGATTATGGCAAAATTTTAAAGTAAGCATACAAGCGTAGCGTCATCGCTGATCCAAAAGTAACACTTTTTGTAAAATTAAATCTAAAAAGCCTTTACAAATCCCCACAGTTTTGTTATAATATATTTTGTTGATTGTGGGGGCGTAGCTCAGCTGGGAGAGCGTACGGTTCGCATCCGTAAGGTCGAGAGTTCGATCCTCTTCGTCTCCACCAATCAGTTTCACGTAAATAGTGAAATTACAAAAAACAGCGCATAGGAAATGTTTCTTCCTATGCGCTGTATGTAGTGCGCTCGGCACGCGTAATAACTTGGCGGTGAAAGTCCGCTACAGGCTTGGCAGTAGGAACTGTTAGCCGAAGACAAGGGCGTCCATCGTGAGGTGGAGTCTGAAGGAAGTCGGAGGCAAAGC
>SVLF01000144.1 GCA_015068085.1 Oscillospiraceae bacterium | reverse complement strand
GGATAATTTTTGAGGTAGGTGAGTTATACTATCAAGTGCAACACTTGAAAAAGTTGAAAGTTCATACGAATCTCTGGTAGAATAAAGTTACCACACCATAAACTACAGGAGGAGAAACGTATGAACTATAAACATCTTACCATAGAAGAACGCTGTTGTCTACGGGAATATTATATAAAAGGATATAGTTACCGGAAAATAGCAAAACTGATAGGAAGAGATGTCAGCACAGTTTCACGCGAACTAAATCGAAATCGCACGCATATGTATGACATTCCAACATATTATCCGTATACAGCACAAAAGAAATATTTATTGCGACGGTCATATTGCCATAGAGGAATGTTTCAGGATCCTGAAAAACTGGAATATATCAAAGAGAAGCTATTGCTCACATGGTCACCGGAGCAAATCGCAAACACGCCGTGCGAGATAGATATGCCTTCAGTGCGAACAATTTACCGATGGATATATGAGAAATACATAGATGTGAATTTAAAAGTGCTTCGACGCAAAGGAAAAAGCCGTGGCAAGAAAGAAACCCGAGGTAAATTCAATCTTGGTAAATCAATTAGAAAGCGAGATAAATCTGTATACAAAAGGCAAGAATTTGGACATTGGGAAGCTGACACAGTAGTATCAGGCAGAGGAAAAACAAAAGCTTGTTTCGCTACTTTGGCAGAAAGAAAGACACGCTATTATATAGCTGTAAAAATACCAAACAGACAGGCAGACACAATGGCAAAAGCAATCATTGCAACATTATCCGAGCTTCCCAGTGAAGCGGTCAAATCTATCACCTGCGATCGTGGTACAGAGTTCGCTAACTGGGAAATGATTGAAGAACATCTTGGTTGTGATGTGTTTTTTGCAGATCCATATTGCGCTTGGCAAAAAGGTACGAATGAAAATCTAAATGGTCTGCTCCGTGAATTCTATCCTAAAGGTAGAAATCTTTCCAGAGTTAGTCCTGCCACATTAAAAAAGAACCTGGCGTTGATTAACACCAGGCCCAAGAAAGTTTTACATTATCAAAAACCAGCTGATTTGTTTGAATTCTCTCTGTCTAAGTGTTGCACTTAGTTTGACAATTCATCTACAATCATCCTCTTTTAACCCAATTTGCTATTGATTTTTGTCTGTATTTGTTTTATCATTGTAAATGTAAAAATTTTGAAATAAGGTGATTTTTATGGTACATAAGTTTTATAACGGAAAAGTTATCCTCGGAAACACAATCGCACCGGAAGGAACAGCAGTCTATACTGACGGTGACAGAATCGTTGCAGTAACTCGCGAGGAGCGTCCTTTCGATATCGGACATGATGCAGGCGGGAAATACATTTCTCCGGGATTTATTGATATTCACGTTCATGGTGGTGGTGGCGGAGACTTTATGGATTGCACTGTAGATGCTTTTCTCGCGGCAGCTGAACTTCATGCAAAATTTGGAACAACTGTCCTTCTGCCTACAGCCTCATCCGGTGTTATTGAGGAATATATCGGAATGTTCGAGGTGCTCGATGAAGCAAACTCCAAGAATACCAAGGGAGCATATATGCCCGGCATTCACCTTGAAGGACCGTATTTTGCTCTTGCTCAGGCAGGTGCGCAGAACCCTGAATACATCACACCTCCGAAACCTGAGGATTATAACCTTCTCCTTGAAAAGTATGGAGATAAGCTTGCTCGCTGGAGTTCCGCTCCCGAGCTTCCCGGTTCAAAGGAATTTGCACGTGCCTGTATTGACCATGATGTAGTTGTTGCAGTCGGACACTCCGATGCAGACTATGACACGGTTATGGAAGCGTACGACTGGGGCTATCAGTTGATTACTCATCTCTATTCTGGATGCAGTACTGTTCATCGCAAAAACGCATACCGCATCTCCGGTGTTGTTGAAGCTGCGTATATGATTGACGGAATGGACGTTGAGATTATTGCAGACGGCTGTCATTTACCCGCTTCACTTCTCAAATATATAGTCAAGTTTAAGGGTGTTGACCGCATTTCACTCATAACAGACGCACTTCGCGGTGCAGGAGGTGCTGACGGCGGCACATTTATCGCAGGTAGCCTTAAAAACGGCTATGAGGTTGTTATTGAGAACGGTGTTGCAAAGCTAATGGACGGAACAGCCTTTGCGGGAAGTATTTCCACAACAAACCGTCTTGTGCGCAATATGATTGAGCTTGCAGATGTCACACTTCTCGATGCTGTACGTATGATGACGGCAAACCCAGCACGAATGGCAAAGCTCAAAGATCGCGGTGCTATCCGAGAAGGCAATTTCGCTGATATTGTAATCTTCGACGAAGATATCAATGTTTCCCTCACAATGGTTAATGGAAACGTCGTTTTCGAGGGTTAAAACAAAATAGTATAAAAGGGAGTGTAAAAAACCGAGTTTTTTACACTCTCTTTCTGTGTCACTCAATTTTATGGCTCACGGACACCTTCTATATGGATAAGCCGTGCATTTGTATAGTTGTAGGTGCTCATACGGCGACGGTATGCATCACGCGTGTGTGCTGCAAGAAGTATGTTCTGCGGACGTGGGTTTTGCCCTGTAC
>SVLF01000143.1 GCA_015068085.1 Oscillospiraceae bacterium | reverse complement strand
CGGAGGATTTACAGTATCTTACGACAGATCCCGGAAGAGTGAGAGCACAAGCATACGATGTAGTGCTTAACGGAATCGAGCTTGGTTCAGGTTCAATCAGAATTCACGACAGACGTGTGCAGGAGAAAATGTTTGAAGCCTTGGGGTTTGACAAAAAGACAATTGATGAGCGTTTTGGCTTTATGGTAAATGCTTTCAGATACGGAACTCCACCGCACGGCGGTTTTGCATTTGGACTTGACCGTTTTGTAATGCTTATGGTTGGCGCCGATTCTCTTCGTGATATTATTGCTTTTCCGAAGATTAAGGATGCGTCTTGTCCCCTTACCGGAGCACCTGATTTTGTAGATAAAGCTCAGCTTGATGTACTTGGTCTTACAGAAGCTGTACAGGCGGAAGAAAATTCTGCATTGCCGGAACAAAAGAAAGAAAAAGAAATCACAATTGATGTTGAAAATATAGCAAACCTTGCATGTCTGTACCTTACAGATGAAGATAAAATAAGCTATGCAGAGGATATGAATTCTATCATAGCATTTGCAGATACAATCACAAGGGTTGATACATCAAATATAAAGGCGAAGGAACATCTTATTCCGATAAGCAATGTTTTTCACGATGATGAAGTAATTATTCATAATGTGGAGAGAGATGAGCTTCTTGCAGCTTCTCCAACAAAAACAGACGGATATATCACAGTTCCCCGTGTGGTAGAAAATTAAGACGGAGGGAAGAATTATGAGTTTAGATTTAATAAAAAGAAGTGTTTCGGAGCATATAGAATCGCTAAAGAAAGGTGAATATTCATCCAGAGAACTTACAGATGCTTATATTGCTCAAATAGAAAATACAGATTCCGAGATAGGAGCTTATATTACAACCGACTTTGAAACCGCACTTAAAAAGGCGGAAGCGGTTGATAAAAAGAGACTCTCCGGCGAAAGCCTTGAACCGCTTGCCGGTATTCCGTGTGCAATCAAAGATAACATTTGTACAAAAGGAGTAAAAACAACCTGTGCTTCAAAAATGCTCGAAAACTACATTCCTCCGTATGATGCGTGCGTTATAGAAGAGCTGAAAAAGGCAGATGTAGTTATTCTTGGAAAACTTAATATGGACGAGTTTGCAATGGGTTCTACAACGGAAAACTCAGCATTTAAGACAACGAAAAATCCGGCTGATATTACCCGTGTGCCGGGCGGAAGCTCGGGTGGAAGTGCTGCCTGTGTTGCGGCAAAGGAAGCGGCATTTACTCTTGGCTCTGATACAGGTGGTTCTATCCGTCAGCCTGCATCATTTTGCGGTGTTGTAGGTATGAAACCGACATACGGAACGGTATCACGATACGGACTTGTTGCGTTTGCATCATCGCTCGATCAGATTGGTCCGCTTACTTCTACCGTAAAAGACAATGCCATTGTTTTAAGTGCAATTTCCTGCGCAGACAAAAGAGATGCTACCAACATTTGTAAAAGTCAGGACGATTTTACCGGGGATATTGGAAAAGGTATAAAGGGAATGAAAATCGGACTGCCTAAAGAATTTTTTGGTGAGGGTATTTCGCACGATGTTAAAACTGCTGTATTTGAAGCAGCGGAGCGAATGAAAAACGAGGGCGCAGAAATCGTAGATATTTCAATGCCGTCAATTGATAACGCACTTGCGGCTTACTACATTATTTCTTCTGCAGAAGCTTCGTCAAACTTATCCCGTTTTGATGGAGTTCGTTATGGATACAGAACAGACTGCTTTGAGAATATCCATGACCTTTACAAAAAGAGCCGCAGTGAAGGCTTTGGAAAAGAGGTTAAAAGGAGAATTATGCTTGGAACCTTTGCTCTTTCATCGGGATATTATGATGCGTATTATAAAAAAGCATTGCAAATCAGAAGTATTGTAATGAATGACTTTGAAAGCAGCTTTAAAAAGTGTGATTTCATTTTATCGCCCGTAGCACCTACTGTTGCATATAAGCTTGGTGAGAAAAGTAAAAATCCGCTTGAAATGTATATGGGAGATGCTTATAGTGTTCCGGTTAATATCGCGGGTGTTCCTGCAATCAGCGTACCGTGCGGCAGGGGTGAAGGAAATATGCCCGTAGGAGCACAGCTTATAGGTCCTGCATTTTCCGAAAAGATGCTGTACAGAGCTGCTGCTGTTTTAGAGGAGGTGTCAAAGTAATGGCTAAAGAGTATGAAATGGTAATAGGTCTTGAGGTTCATGTCGAACTCAAAACAAAAACAAAGATTTTCTGCAATTGTGAAACAAGCTTTGGAGCAGAACCTAACAGCCATACCTGTCCGGTATGTATGGGCTTGCCGGGAACACTGCCCGTCTTAAACGATAAGGTTGTCGAATATGCAGTTAAAGCAGGACTTGCAACAAACTGCAAAATAGCAAACTTTTCAAAGCAAGACAGAAAAAATTATTTTTATCCCGACCTTCCAAAAGCATATCAGATCAGTCAGTTTGACCTGCCTTTATGCGAGCACGGTTATCTTGATATCGAAACAGAATCAGGCTCAAAACGAATCGGTATAACGAGAATTCATATAGAGGAGGATGCCGGAAAGCTTGTGCATGATGATATTCAC
>SVLF01000074.1 GCA_015068085.1 Oscillospiraceae bacterium | reverse complement strand
GCACGCCTGCCGGAAGCAATGATATAAGCATCATCACTGCGAGAACGAGGCTTGCAACGCGCGAAAATTTCTTCTTCATAATTTTTGACCTCCTAAAATTGATATATGTATACACTATTATACATTTTAATATTTTACCCCCCCCCCCCCCCGAAAAAATCAAGCATTTTCGCGTTTTTTTTGAAATTTTTCCGCAAAAAATTTATAAAATATTTCAGCAAATTATTTTTTACATTACAAGTATTCATTTCCGTTTTTGCGGGCATAATGCAAATATGTACTGAAAAAGGAGAGAAAAAACATGAAAAAAATAATGTCAATTTTAATTGCACTCACAATGCTCTTTACATTCACCGGTTGTATGGGTGACGGGGGTTCCGAAGAAACAAGCGCGGCAGTGTTTTACTACACTTATTCCGACCCGTATATCTCAACCGTGCGCGCAAGTCTTGACCGCGAGCTTGAGGCCGCGGGCATAAAGTATCAGGACTACGACTCAAACTCCAGCCAGACCACCCAGTCCGAGCAGGTTCAGACCGCCATTACAAACGGCGCAAATCTTCTTATAGTAAATATAGTTGAAACCGGCTCGGATGATGCCGCACGCGGAATCGTCCAGCAAGCCCGAGCCGCGGATATTCCCCTTATCTTCTTTAACCGCGAGGTTTCAGATGAGATTATCGCAAGCTACGAAAAATGCGCATTTGTCGGCACGGATGCCGCAGAAGCCGGGCATATGCAGGGCGAAATGATTGCAGACTACCTTCTCAAAAACTATGATGCGGTTGACTTAAACGGTGACGGCACAATTTCATATGTTATGTTTAAGGGACAAAACGGAAATGCCGAAGCCGAGCTCCGCACAAAATTTGCCGTTGAAGATGCGAATGCCGCATTAAAAGAAGCGGGCAAGCCCGAGCTTATGTTCTATGACAAGAACAACCGCGACAAATATCTTGTCGACAAAAACGGAACCTGGGCGGCAAGCGCTTCAAACGAATATATGACGACAATCCTCACCGAATATACCGAAAACAATAAAAATATGGTCGAAGCCGTCATCTGCAATAACGACGGTATGGCTGAGGGCGCAATAACCGCGCTCAACACCGCGGGATATAACACCGGAAGCGGAAAGACAATCCCGGTTTTCGGCGTGGATGCAACGGAAGCGGCGGTCTCCCTCATCGGTGCGGGCAAAATGACCGGAACGATAAAGCAGGATGCCGCAGGTATGGCAAAGGCGCTTTCCCGCCTTTCCTCAAACATCAAGAACGGCAAGGACCTTATGAGCGACACGTCAGACCTTAATATTGACGAAAATGTTTCCAAAATCCGCATACCTTACGGAATTTATACGGGCGAACAGCAAGCAGGCTAAAGGAGAAATCGGATAAAAGCTATGGAAAACGATGTACTTCTCAGGATGCAGGGCATCTCAAAATCCTTTCCGGGTGTGCGCGCACTCGATAACGTCTCCCTCGATGTGCGCCGCGGCACGGTTCACGCGCTGATGGGCGAAAACGGAGCAGGAAAAAGCACGCTTATGAAATGCCTTTTCGGAATTTATACGAAAGACTCCGGCAAGATACTGTTAGAGGGCAAGGAGGTTTCGTTCAAAACCTCAAAAGAAGCGCTGGACTGTGGCGTAGCAATGGTGCATCAGGAGCTTAACCAGGCGCTCAAGCGAAGCGTTGCCGATAACATCTGGCTCGGGCGCTACCCCACCAAGGGTCCGCTTGTGCAGGAAAAGAAAATGCATGAAGACACGCGCGAAATTTTCAAAAAGCTCGGTATCGACGTAAATCCCGCTCAAATAATGGATAGCCTTCCCGTCGCGAGGCGGCAAATGGCAGAGATTGCAAAGGCGGTATCATACAACGCGCGCGTTATAGTTTTTGACGAGCCGACAAGCTCGCTCAATGATGCCGAGGTTGAACAGCTTTTCCGTATCATAGATATGCTGAAAAAGGGCGGCACGGCGATAATCTATATCTCCCACAAAATGGAGGAAATCCTGCGCATCTCCGATGATATCACCGTTATGCGCGACGGAAAACACATCGCAACAGAACCGGCAAAAAATATGACGATGGAAAAGATAATAAAGCTGATGGTAGGCCGCGAGCTCGGAAACCGTTTTCCGGAGCGAAAGAACAAGCCGGGCAAGCCTCTCCTTGAAGTGGAGGGGCTTACCTCCCGCTATTCAAACCTGCGCGATGTTTCCTTTACTCTGCGCGAAAGCGAAATCATCGGCGTTGCAGGGCTTGACGGCGCAGGCAGAACGGAGCTTCTGGAAAACATTTTCGGTCTGTCCGCACGTGAACGCGGGCGGCTTGTTCTGCGCGGCAGAGAGATAAAAAACCGCAACGCGCGAGATTCGATATCAAACGGCTTTGCGCTCGTAACCGAAGAACGGCGCTCAACGGGTATTTTCGGAATCCTTTCCATCCGTGCAAACACCACAGTATCAAGCCTAAAGAAATACCTTTCATACGGTTTCGTCCTCAACAAGAAAAAAATGAGACGCGCAACAGATGATATGATAAAATCTCTGCGCATAAAAACCCCGACACAGGATACAAAAATCCGCTCGCTTTCCGGCGGTAATCAGCAGAAGGTAATCTTCGGCCGCTGGCTTCTTACCGAGCCGGACATTCTTCTTCTCGATGAGCCGACGCGTGGAATAGACGTCGGCGCAAAGTTTGAAATATACAGCGTTATCGGAAACCTTGCGGCAAACGGAAAGTCTGTTATTATGGTATCGAGCGAAATGCCCGAGCTTTTGGGCGTATGCGACAGAATTCTCGTAATGTCCGGCGGACGGCTTGCCGGTGAGGTGAATGCAAAGGACGCAACGCAGGAACAGATAATGACGCTGGCAACAAAGTATGCGTAATAACCCGCAAATCGGTTATTGCAATGCAAAACCAAGTATAATTCCATTTTGCATTTTGCACTCTGCATTTTGCATTTACTAAGAGGTGGCTAACTTATGGAAAACAAAAAGAACACGCGTTTCCGGCGCGGTTTTGACGAATACAAAACGCTCGATCCCGCCGAAAAACGCCGTATGAAACGCGAATTTTTTATAAATAACGCGCTGTATATCTTTCTCATCGCCGTTATAATAGCAATAGCAATATACCGTCCGCGATTTCTTTCCCCAAGCTCGCTTATCAACATACTCTCGCTCTCCGCCGCGAATCTGCCGATTGCGCTTGGAATAGCCGGTGCAATAATTCTTACCGGTACCGACCTTTCCGCCGGCCGTGCCGTCGGACTTTGCGCGTGCGTTGCCGCCTCGCTTCTGCAGGCATCGGGATATGCAAACAAGATGTTCCCGGAAATCGGAACAATGCCGGTGTTTCTCGTTATCGCCCTTATTATTGCCATCGGCGCACTTATCGGTGCGGTAAACGGCTTCTGCACGGCAAAGTTTAATCTCCACCCGTTTATAGTTACTCTTGCAACCCAGCTTATCATCTACGGCGGACTGCTTATGTACCTCACTCTCGGCACAAACAACGGACAGTCCATCTCCGGGCTTTCCGAGAGCTATACAGGCTTTATCAACGGAAGCATTCTCTCAGTCGGAGGTACGGCGATACCCAATTTCGTGTGGTATTCCATTATAATAACTATAGTTATGTGGTTTGTCTGGAATAAAACCACTTTCGGAAAAAATATGTTTGCCGTCGGCTCTAACCCCGAGGCGGCACACGTCTCCGGCGTAAACGTCACGCGCACGATAATCCTCGTGTTCACGCTTGCCGGTGCACTGTACGGCGTTACCGGATTTATCGAGGGCGCGAGAATCGGCTCAAACAGCGCATCAACCGGTCTTAACTATGAGCTTGATGCCATTGCCGCATGCGTGATCGGCGGTGTATCGTTCGTCGGCGGTATCGGCAAGATACGCGGCGTTATAATGGGCGTTGTTCTCTTGCGCATAATCTTTGTCGGGCTTACCTTTCTCTCGGTCAACCAGAATATGCAGTATATCATAAAGGGACTTATTATCCTTATCGCGTGTGCGATAGATATGCGAAAATACCTTGTGAGAAAGTAGGGTGAGGAACAATGCGGAAAATAAATCCTTATGCGAATGTCTCGGTCGGCATCCGCCTTCTCGATGCGGCGATAATTGTGATGCTTGCACTTCTCGGCGTGCTTATCTGTGTGCATTTTTGAATACCATAGGGGCAGGGCTTCGTGCCCTGCCCCTCAAAATTTCCCGAAAAACGAAAAACCGTTTTGATAAGAAAAATAAAATGTAGTCAACATATTTTTAAAAGTTTAAATTTGTTGTTGTATTTTACTTAAAATTATCATATAATAATTACAACATATAGTGAAGGAGGTTTTTATATGCCAAATATCAGACCTGTTTCGGATTTGAGAAATTACGCAGAAGTATTGAAGGAAATTTCATTTGATGAGCCGGTGTTTCTCACAAAAAACGGCAGAGGTCGCTATGCCATTGTAGATATGGAAGAATATGAAAAAACAAAAGCAATCATTAAACTTATGGGCAAACTTGCCGAAGCCGAAAAATCCGTAAAAGAAAACGGTTGGTTATCTAATGACGATGTCAAAGCTGCTTTGGGGGTATAATGATGAAAATACGAGTTACCCATGCAGCACTGAATGATCTTAAAGAAATCAGGTCTCATATCGAAAATGATTTATCAAACCCCATAGCTGCTAATAATGTAATTAAACGCATAATCGACGATTATAGCCGTTTAGAGATTTTTCCGCATATGGGACCGTCATTATCGACAAAAGTGCCTTTTGATACGGATTATCGCTTTATCGTCAGCGGAAATTATCTTGTATTCTACAAAGCCGATGACGAATATGTTTCAATTTATCGTATCTTGTATGGTCGTCGTGATTACCTTAAAATTATTTTTGATGATATCGAATTAAACAACGAAGAATAAACGAATACCCTCAAGAAGTCACGGGGGCCAATTACGCTTATCTGTGTGCATTTTTGATTCTTTTCCTTTTTTTGACTCTCTTTTTGTTGACAAACCCCCATATAATATGTATAATTATTGTACAAAGCCTTGCGGCGCACCGCCGCATCTTTACAACAAATTATGGGAGGTTTCACAATAATGAAAAAGGTTTTGGCACTTACACTTGCAGCTGTTATGGTTCTTGCATTTGCAGCTTGCTCCGCCCCCGCAGAAAAAGAAGTTCTCACCATGGGAACAAACGCAGCATTCCCGCCGTATGAAATGGTTGATGAAAACAACAACATCATCGGTATTGATGCTGAAATCGCTGCTGCTGTTGCAGAAAAGCTCGATATGGAGCTTGAGATCAAGGATATGGCTTTTGATTCTCTTATCACTGCTGTTTCCTCCGGCGCAATCGACGTTGCTCTCGCAGGTATGACAGTTACCGAAGAGCGCAAAGAAGCAGTTAACTTCTCCGACTCTTACGCTACCGGCATTCAGGTCGTTATCGTTACAGAGGACAGCGCTATCGCTTCCATTGATGACCTTGAAGGCAAGAAGATCGGCGTTCAGTCCGGCACAACCGGCGATATCTACTGCTCCGACACACCGGAGAACGGCGGTTACGGCGAAGATGCTGTTTCCCGCTATGACAACGGCGCTCTCGCTGTTCAGGCACTTCTTAACGGTCAGGTAGACTGCGTTGTTATCGACAATGAGCCGGCAAAGGCATTTGTCGAAGCAAACGAAGGCCTTAAGATTCTTGACACCGAGTTTGCAGTTGAAGATTATGCAGCTGCTATCGCAAAGGAAAACACAGAGCTTCTTGATAAGTTCAACACTGCGCTTTCCGAGCTTAAGGCAGAGGGCAAGATCGACGAAATCGTCGGCAAGTACATCAAGGCAGAGTAAGTTCAAAGCAACTTTGTTGCTTTGACGTGAATAGTGAATAGTGAAAAGTGAATAATTTCGGTGCAAATCGCAAAGCGATTTGATTTAAATGTTTTTGCATCGCAAAAACACATCAATTATTCATTATTAATCATTCATTGTTCATTCCTGACTGCAATAAATCCCGAAGGGCGATGTAAACATCGCCCTTTTTTCTCAGGAGGAAGTATATACAAAATGAATGTTCTTACATTTGCCAAATGGGCAGCGGAGATGGCACCGGGCTGGATACTCGCTCTCCCCGAGAGTCTGCAGCGCCTGTGCTTTCAGTTCTTCCAGGTTTTCGTTTTTGAAAACCGCTGGAAGTTTTTCACCGACGGCCTTATCACTACGTTTGTCGTAACAATCGGTGCACTCATTCTCGGTGTTATCATCGGTATGGTTGTTGCGATAATCCGCTCGACTCATGACAGCTCGCGCGGAAAACCGAACATTTTTCTCCGCATTATAAATTCAATTTGCAAAATTTACGTCACCGTGCTCCGAGGCACTCCGCTTATGGTTCAGCTTCTTATTATGGGCTTTGTCATAATGGTGCCGAAAAGCACGTTTGACACAAACGTCTGCGCTATTATAACGCTTGGCATAAACTCCGGTGCGTATGTTGCGGAAATCGCGCGTTCCGGAATTATGTCAATCTCGGCAGGTCAGATGGAGGCAGGGCGAAGCCTTGGTCTTAACTACCGCCAGACGATGAGCTACATAATCATCCCTCAGGCGTTTAAGAATATTCTCCCCGCGCTCGGCAACGAGCTTATCGCGCTCCTTAAAGAAACCTCGCTCGTCACCGTTATCGCGCTTCAGGACGTGACAAAAGCGGCACAGGTAATAGTCAGCAAGACATATACGGCAACAATCCCGTACATAAGCCTTGCTCTCATTTATCTCGTTCTTGTTATGATTCTTACCAAGCTTCTCGGAATACTTGAAAGGAGGCTGCGCGAAAGTGATAAACGTTAAAGGACTGAAAAAATCGTTCGGCGACCACGAGGTTCTCTGCGGCATCGACGAGCATATCAAAAAAGGCGAAAAGGTCGTTATCATCGGCGCGTCCGGCTCGGGAAAGTCTACCTTTCTCCGCTGTCTGAACCTTCTTGAACAGCCGACGGGCGGACAGATTTTCTTTGAAGGTACAGACATCACCAACCCGAAAAACGATATAAACAAGCTCCGTCAGAAGATGGGAATGGTTTTCCAGCAGTTTAACCTGTTTCCTCATATGACGGTAAAGGAGAACATAAAGCTCGCTCCGGTAAAGCTGAAGCTTATGACGGAAGCTGAAGCAGAGGAAAAAGCGCTTGCTCTTCTTTCCCGCGTCGGTCTTCCCGAAAAAGCAGACGCATATCCCGGCCAGCTTTCCGGCGGTCAGCAACAGAGAATAGCAATCGCCCGCGCACTTGCCATGAATCCGGATGTAATGCTCTTTGATGAGCCGACATCGGCACTTGACCCTGAAATGGTCGGCGAGGTTCTTGAAATTATGCGTGAGCTTGCTGATGAGGGAATGACGATGGTAGTTGTTACCCACGAAATGGGCTTTGCCCGCGAGGTTGCAACGCGCGTTCTCTTTATGGACGAGGGCGTTATCGCCGAACAAGGCACACCCGACGAGCTTTTCGGAAATCCAAAGTCCCCGCGCCTTCGCGCATTCCTCGGCAAAGTGCTGTAAAAAACTGAAAATAATAAAATGCGGAACGATATCAAATGACGTTCCGCATTTTATGTTCTTCTGTGCATCAATAAAAATCTGCTATATTGTGGGTTCTGCCAACGCATCCAGTAAAAATTTTGTTGCAAAGCGTATTCCCTTTTCAAACGCTTTTTCAGAAGAAAATCCGCTTAATGCATTTATGTTTTCTTCATATTCTTCCAGCAGCACACGTTGTTCTGCATTGAGAGTCGAGATTAGTTTATTTAAGCTCGTCTCCGTTTTTTTCACTGCATCGTGCATTTCCCGGGCTCTTTCGTTACGGTTTTCAAATAAATCCGTATTCCACAAATCGGAAAGAAACATATTTCCACCTCCTGTCGCAAATAAAAAGTGCGCAGCCGAAGCTACGCACGAAAAATGCATATCTCCGATTGCTGCGACACAACTTCCCATATGCTACAAGCATGCGAAAATAGAGTATGCATTTTTACCAAAAGGTAAAAGAATACATACTTGTAATATACATATGGTTAATATTCAGTTGTGTCGCAATTTTATTTTACCATATCAGGCAGAAATTTGCAAGAAAAAGCTGCTGTAATTGTGGCAGTTTGCTTTTCAAGTTTTTTCCACCTTTTTCAACATTTTTTAAATTCAAAATTTTTTTAAAAAAACACTTGACAAATGCAATTGTTTTTGATACAATTAATAGGCTGTTACGAATGCTGGTATAGCTCAATTGGCAGAGCAGCTGATTTGTAATCAGCAGGTTGTAGGTTCAAGTCCTATTACCAGCTCCAGCTTATATGGAGGAGTTCCCGAGTGGCCAAAGGGGGCAGACTGTAAATCTGTTGTCTTTCGACTTCGGTGGTCCGAATCCACCCTCCTCCACCATAGAAAAACAACTCGCAATTCCAAGCGGGTTGTTTTTTTATATGGCAAAGAAGCGTGAGATGAGGACAACGACGGTTGCCCGCAGGCAAATAAAACAGTCCGGTGGACTGTTTTATAGGAGCGCGGACCCGCAAATCCACCCTCCTCCACCAAAACAAAAACCTGTCGTGTACCGACAGGTTTTTGTTTTTCTATCTATTGCTTTTTTAATCTTGCTTTTGCTTCTTCGACGGTTTCTCCGTCTTTGGTAAGATAAGCGTCTACAAATTTATCTTCTATCTTGGTGTAGCCATCTACAACCCCTTGCTCGATTTTTTTGTAACCTTCCACTACACCCTTTTCAATTTTCTTGTAGCCACCGGTTACTGCCTGAGCAATCTTTTCATTTGCTTTTACAATTTTTGATTTAGCCATATATGCGTGTTTTCTCCTATCTCATTCAACTGAGCAATTTTCGCCGCTTTTATTTTATGCCCTTTATCATCGGAATTAGAGCAATCAGCATAATGATACCGAGCAGCCCCACGAGGGTTCCCCAGATAATCTGCTTCCAGACAAGGCACATACACATACCAAGACCGAAAACCAAAGCGGCAATAACACCGTAAATTGTGCGCAAAAGATTTTTCCCATTCATTTGGGGAAGTTTTTTGTTTTCCATCTTGCACCATACGAAAAATGTTATCGCTCCGAGAAGCAATCCCGCGCCCCCGAGGACAACTCCCTCCGTAAAGGCATTCCATTCCGGCAAAAGCGCCATACACATACCGAGAGCAAATAAAACTCCGCTCACCGTTCCCATAATGAGTGCAACAAAACTACTCTTTTTCATTGTAAAAAACTCCTTTCATTAAACCAACACTTGTGTTTTTATTGCAATCATAGTATAATATTTTCGCAAAAAGAAAACAATCATCAATTTTACAACAAGTGTCGGTTTAATAGGAGGAAAACTGTGAATATAAAGAATAATAAACGCCGCAAGAAGTCTCAGGAGAAAATTGAAAAAGCATTTATAGAGCTTCTGCAAACCCATGATATTAAAAAAATAACCGTTTCGGATATTATAAAAAATACGGGACTGAACCGAAGCACCTTCTATGCAAACTATATTGACATATTTGACCTGGCAGATAAAACAAGAGAAAAGCTCGAAAACGATTTCAGCAATCTGTTTGCCGATTACGATTATTTCAACGAGCGTACAGGCGCATTAAAGATGTTTACCCACATTAAAGAAAATCAGATTTTTTATCAAACATATTTTAAATTGTGCTATGATGATAAGCATCTCATTTCGATATACGATACAATGCGGGCTGAAAAAGAACATATCGATGGCAACATCAAGTATCATATTGAATTTTTCAGAAACGGCCTTAACGCTATTATCAAACTGTGGCTTGCCGGCGGCTGTCAGGAATCTCCCGAGGAAATGGCAGAGGTTTTGAACCAGGAATACAGAGGCCGATAAATAATGTTGATAGAAAAAGAGTCTGCAGTTTTCTGACAAACAGAAAGCTGCAGACTTTATCTTTTCTATACAGAAACATTATTTAAAATTGGATTTTTTCAATCTTCCTCATCAGCATATTCTCGGCAGAAGTGCGCCGGTGAGCTTTGCGGCAATGCGCGTTCCAAGCTCTCCATGCACAAGCACGCGCCCGGGACGCGATGCCGTTATCTCACCGATTATTGCGGCATTTCTTCCCTCTTCGGTGCTTCGCATAATCGAAAGCGCCTCAGCTGCACTCTCAGGTGATACAACGCACAAAAGCTTTCCCTCACACGCGCAGTAAAGCGGGTCAAGACCGAGAATCTCGCACGCGGCAGAAACATCATCGCGCACGGGAATATCCCGCTCGTAAAGCTCAACCGTAAGTTCTGTTCCCTCAACAAACTCACAAAGCGTTGTGGCAACGCCGCCGCGGGTGGGGTCACGCAAGACGCGAAGGTTTTCTCCCAGCGGATAAAGCTCCTGCGAAAGCGCAGCAAGAGGAGTGCAGTCAGACAAAATCTCGCTTTCCACAAGATTTTTTTCTCGCGCAAGCATTACCGCCGTGCCGTGATCCCCCGCAGTGCCGGAAATGATAATCTTATCCCCCTCGCGGATATTCTTGGGCGAAAGATTGTTATGAGCGAGAAAGCCTATTCCCGCTGTGTTTATATATATTCCGTCGCCGCGTCCGCGCTCGACAACCTTTGTGTCACCGGTAACGACGGAAACCCCCGCCTTTTCGGCGGTTTTTTTAATTGAAAGAATAATTTTTTCGAGATCTCCAGTTGCAAAACCTTCTTCAATGATAAAAGAAAGGCTTAAGTATTTCGGAATGCCTCCCGACATTGCAACATCGTTTACGGTACCGCAAACGGAGAGCTTCCCGATATCCCCGCCCGGAAAAAAGCATGGAGATACAACAAAGCTGTCGGTAGAAAAAACAAGCTTTTCCGCGCCTTGAAGCACTGCTCCGTCGCCAAGCGCGGAAAGCGCGCTGTTACTTAAATTTTTTACGATAAGATTATCTATAAGCTCGGAGGTTTTTTTCCCTCCGCTGCCGTAATCAAGAGTTATAATTTCGTCCATGGTTTTCGCTCCGTTTCTTTTGATCATAAGATTTTTCGACAAGCCGCAGAATATGTGTGAGGCAGACCTGCGTTTTTTCTCATGTATCACATATATTTGTACATTGCGGCGCACGCACCCTCTCCCGATACCATACACGGGCCGACCGGGTTTTCCGGTGTACACGCCTTTCCGAACATCGGGCACTCATGCGGCGAAAGCCGTCCGCAGATAACATCTCCGCATCGGCACGCGCCTGTGTCCTCTGTGTTTTTGTAAGTAATTGCAAATTTGCGCTCGGCATCAAAGTCAGAATACTCTTCGCGCAAGCACAGCCCGCTCATCGGAATCTCACCAAGCCCACGCCACACATCTGTGCGCGGCGTGAGATATTTTTCCATAATTTTGCGTGCAAGCGGGTTTCCCTCTGCCCTGACAGCATTTGGATATGCATTTTCAAGGCGCGCCTTGCCGCTCTTTATCTGCAAAAGCAAGCGGTAAACCGCGTCGAGAATCTCACGCGGCTCAAAGCCGCCGACAACGCACGGTATGTTATATTCCTCTGCAAGAAAAGAAAACGCATTCGCGCCGATAACCGTTGCAACGTGCCCGGGGCAAAGAAATCCTGAAACGGCAAAATCCTCTTGTGCGATAAGCGCACGAAGAGCAGGCTCTACGGTTTTCAGCATAGACAGCACGGAAAAGTTCGTTATTCCCCCGTCCTTTGCGGCGCCGATTGCCGCAGCGGTTCCCGGTGCCGTCGTTTCAAAACCCGCACCGAGGAAAACAACCTCATCCCCCTTATTCTTTTCCGCAAGAGCCACAGCATCCAGCGGTGAATACACCACCTCTACTCGTGCGCCAAGTGCGCGAACACTCGCAAGACTTTTGCCATGAACGCTTCCGGGAACCTTTATCATATCTCCGTAGGTTGCAATTATCACATCCGAACGCATTGCAAGTGCGAGAATTTCATCAATCACACCTGACGGTGTGACGCATACGGGGCACCCCGGTCCAGAGAGAAGCTTTACGTTTTCAGGAAGCGATGAACGAAGGCCTGATTTTGCGATTGCCATGGTGTGCGTTCCGCAAACCTCCATAAGGTTGAGCTGCGGTAAGCCCATCCGGGAGATTTCGGAGAGGATTTCTGCAGGATTAAAGTTTTCCAAGCTCATTTTCTACCTCCTCGGCAGCGCGGATGCTCTTTTGCGCCTGCTCTGCACCAAGGCGCTCTATCGCAAACCCGGCATGAACAATTACATATTCTCCAAGCTTTGGATTTTCTATAAAATCAAGACGGATTTTTCTCCGCACGCCGCTTCTCTCTCCCACGGCTTCGTTTCCGTTGATTTCTGTTATTTTAAGCGGTATCGCAAGACACATTTTAAATTACCTCTTCTTTACTTTACTTTTATCTGGAATACGCGGCAACAAGTGCCTGACCAAGGCTTATTCCCTCGTCATTTGCCGCCACGCGATGATGCACAAGAACCTTAAAGCCTGCTTTTTCAAGTGCCGGGTGAAGCCTTTCCAGCAAATACATATTCTGGAATGTTCCTCCGGACAAGGCAACTGTTCTGATTCCCGTATCTGACGCAATTTTTTCTGACATTTCCACAGCAAAAGAAACAAGCGTATTCATAAACGCCGCACATATTTTGCCGATATCGCGCATGTCTTTTTTATCGCGAACAATCCCGCGAATCATTTCGCGCCAGTCAAAAACATACATTCCGTCTTTTTCTGTTATTTCATACGGGTAAACCCCACGCTCATTCTCATCTGCCATTGCTTCTAAAAGCGTCGCCGCCTGTCCTTCATACGAAGCCCTCTCCCGAATACCGAGAATTGCAGCAATTCCGTCAAAAAGCCGTCCCATGCTCGTCACCGCGGGACAGTTTATGCCGCTTTGGAGTATTCTTTCTGCAACGGCGTCATCACACTCAAGACCGGCATCGAGCATAAGTGATGCGGCGATGCGTGAAATTTCTTTTGATGCCCGGTCTCCCCCCGGAAGCTTTATCGGACGGATGCTTCCGAGCCGCCGGAAACCCGAAAAAGAGCCGGTTAAAAACTCCGCTCCCCATATTTTTCCGTCGGTGCCATATCCCGTACCGTCCCAGATTATTCCGATGCACTCGCCGTCAAACCCGTTATCCGCCATGCAAGAGCACATATGTGCGTGGTGGTGTTGCACCCGCACAAGCGGAATTTTTTGCTTTTCCGCACGCTCTTGTGCATACGCCGATGACATATAATCAGGATGCATATCGCACGCTAAAACGCTTGGTTTTGTATCAAATATATTCTCAAAATGCGCTGTTTGTTCTTCAAAATCCTCTAATGTTTCAAGATTTTTAAGGTCGCCGATATGACGTGACGGAAACGCATGATGTCCGCGCGTAAGCGTGAACGAGGCTTTCTGCTCTGCCCCGCATGCAAGTACGGGTGCAATCTCCCTTGTAAGCGTCACGGGATACGGAACGTATCCGCGGCTTCGTCGTGCAAAATACGGTGCTTTATCATACACCCACATAAGCGAATCATCACAGCGGGTGTGAATCTCGCGGTTGTGCAAAAGAAAGAAATCCGCAATGCCGGAAAGAGCTTTCAGTGCAACATCATCCTTATATACAATCGGAAAATCGGATATGTTTGCGCTTGTCATTACAACGCAGGAAAACTCATCCTCAAGCAAAAGATAATGCATCGGAGTGTACGGAAGCATAATGCCAAGATATGAATTTTCGCTTATATGCAAAAGGGAGCTTTTTTCTTTCTTCTTGAGAAGGACAATCGGCCGTTGAGGCGAGGTAAGAAGGCTTTTCTCTTCCTCTGAAAGCTCAACAAACCGTTCCGCTGTTTCAACATCGCGGCACATTATGGCAAACGGCTTTTCATCCCGCTTTTTTCTTTCACGCAGACGGTGTACTGTCTCTGCATCATCTGCGCGGCAGGCAAGATGATACCCGCCAAGCCCCTTAACTGCAACAATAGCACCATTATGAATTTTTTCCCGCGCAAGAAGAATTGCATCCCCCGATATTTCTTTTCCGTCACTGTCAATAAGAAAAAGCCGGGGGCCGCATACCTCACAGCAATCCGGCTGGGCATGATAGCGGCGGTTTTCTATATCACCGTATTCCATTTCACAGTCCTGACACATTGAAAACGGTGCCATTGTAGTATTTTTGCGGTCATACGGAATATCACGCGTTATGGTAAAGCGCGGGCCGCAGTTTGTGCAATTGATAAACGGATAACGGTATCTCCGGTCCGACTTATCGTAAAGCTCACGCAGACAATCATCACACACTGCGATATCGGGAGAGATAAGCGTTCTCCGAACTTTTCCCTTCTCGCTCTCCACAATGCAGAAACCGGAAAATCCGCAAAGAGTTTCGCTTTTTTTTATATCCAGCGCTTCTATAAGCGCAAGCGGTGGAGCCTCTTGCTTTACGGCGCTGCAAAAAGCGTCTATATCGTGCTCACATCCCTCAAGCGAAACCTCTGCGCCAAAAGAGGTATTGCATACCGTACCCGAAAGCGAA
>SVLF01000142.1 GCA_015068085.1 Oscillospiraceae bacterium | reverse complement strand
ACTTGTCAGTGATTTTCGAATTTCTTGATTTGTGATTAGCACTTTCCCGGAATCGTGATTTTCACGATTCAAGAATAGTGACGGTGAAACGAAGTTTTTTACATAGATAATATTCGGTTTTCCGAGGCCTTGACGCTTGCGCTCTATCAAACCTATTCCCTTATTGTTATCAAGCTCTGTCAGAAGCTTTCCCGCTTTCTGATCGGCGCAGTTCATATCTTCCATTATGTCGGCTATCGTGTATATGATATACACTCTGCCCTCTGTATCTATCCAGTTGTTTTTTAGCGACAAGCTCATTCTGTCGAGCATCAGTCCATAAAGAACTTTAGCATCTGTTGAAATGCTTTTAAAAGCTTCATCACGAAACAATAGTTTAGGTATACGGAAGAATGAAAACTGTTCGGCTTCTCCGCCGTAGAAATACTCAAACTGCATTTTTGTTCACCTCTGTAAGTAATCTGTGTATAGAAAAAAGGCACTGCGACTGCAATGCCCTTAAATTTTCTGAAAATATTGATGAATGTCCGCTTTTGAACTCAAACACCGTTGTAAAGTGAATCAACCTCACAACCACTTACTTACATTAAGCGAGCTCCTATGTATCAAGAATTGAGAAGAAGGCGCTTGAAAAGCTCAGAGATGGTTTTCCAGAATGATATTCAATTTTCACGCGGAAGTGAGAACTCACACCCGCAGTATTCCTGACGGTAGATGTCATATTTTTTCGAAAGCTCTATAGAACGCTTATACCCTTCTCTCTTTTTGAAATCAGACGGAAGGTATGTAACTCCGTATTTTTCAGAAAGTTCTTCTCCAATGCTGTTGAGAAGCGGCGCATTTTTGTGCGGACTGACGGAAAGTGTTGTCGCAAAGACATCAAATCCCCGCTCTTTTGCGATCTCAGCGCACCTGCCAAGGCGCAGGCGGAAGCACTCCATACATCTTGCGCCGCCTTCACGTTCGCGCTCAAAACCACCGATACAGGCAAGAAACTCAGAATAGTCATACGGAACGGCAAGCAACGACACAGGATTTTTAAAGTTCATTGACTCAATGAGCTTTTTTTGTTCGGAAAGACGCTTTTCATATTCGTTTTCAGGATAAATATTCGGGTTAAAGAAAAGCACGGTTATTTCAAAAAAAGCAGACAAATATTCAAGAACGTATGAACTGCACGGTCCGCAGCAGCTGTGAAGCAAAAGCCTCGGAATATTTCCGTTTTCCGTCAACTCTTTTATCTTTTCATCGCAGACAAGCTGATAATTAATCTTCATATTTTCCTCAATCTATAATTATTTCTTTTTCTTCGCCGTCGCAAATAACGGCAAGGCAGTTTGCCGATTTGAAATAAAACTCACAATTTTCAAGTCCTTCGGCATTCTTCAGCAAATCATGAAGTTCAATTTCCGCACCGTCGCTCTGCTTAACGTTATAATAATTTGCAGTATTTGACGGAAAAGTTGTCACGCAATAAGAATAAACATTTTCATCCGAGTAAAGCTCAACAACTTCACTGTATGCGTCGTCGGAGACCTCCGCTTTTACCGCTTTTTCTATGCTTTCATCTATTTTTTCCGCCACATACATATTGTACATCGACATCTTTGAATTGGCTTTATACTCACCGGTGCTTTCTGTTTCGGCATTCATTGCCGCGGGTGTCCTGTCCTCGGAAATTCCGTTTCCGGCACCTGCCGCAGGTACGCTCCGTGCAAGCTCGGGCACTCCGGCATCTGTACTGTCGGCGGTAATCAAGCCCTCATTTGTTCTGTTTTTCGGAAGCGTGCTTATACCGATAGCAAGACAAATAACCGCACAGACAGCAACCGGTGCAAGACGTAGAAAGTGAATTTTTGTTCTTCTCTGCTTTTGTTCAAATTGTTTTATGGAGTTTTCTACAATCTCATCCAACTCCTGCGGGATTTCTATTGAGTTGTATTTTTCTTTTGCTTTATTAAAATCAATCATCATATCCCGCCTCCTCATATAGTTTTTTTAATTTTTTCAGTGCAGTGTACAGACGTGTTTTTGCGGTGCTTAAGTTCACATCCGTTATTCGCGCGATATCCGCAATCGGAAGATCTTCATAAAATCGCAGAATAATAACCGTTTTTAAGTTCTCCGGAAGCTTTTCCACCATCCGGTATACTTCGTCATCCTTATCATATGCCGCTTCGTGATAAATCCCTTCCGGCATTTCTTCATCAGCGGTGGCATATTCCCTGCTGTGTTTTTTCAGATATGAATAAACTTCGTTAAGCAGAACCCGATAAAACCACGAGTTAATCTTGCTTATATCGCGTATATCTCCGTAATGCTCTAAAGCCTTACATATTGCATTCTGAACGATATCAAGAGATGCTTCTTTTCCCTTTGCGTAGCTGTACGCAAAGCGGTAAAACTTCTCTCTGTTTTCCGTCAGGTAGGTAACCATTTCGCTGTAAATCATTTCCTTTGTCATAAGCGCGCCTCACTATGCTGTACACATTAGTTAGATAGATTTCTTGTCAAAAAAGTTTTACAAAAAAGAAAAAATGTTGTTGTATCCGGAAGGTATTTTATGGTATAATAACTGCAAAAGCAGTTATTATACCAATTTAACGTCATTTTCCTCTCCG
>SVLF01000141.1 GCA_015068085.1 Oscillospiraceae bacterium | reverse complement strand
GGCAAACGGAAGCGGCGCACCGGTAAGCACCAAGGCAAGTTATACCTTTAATCCGACAAGCAACTTCACGCTTGAAGCAGTTTATACTCCGGCTGATGCGACAACAAAGACAGTTCAGTTCTGGAACTACAACAAGGTGTTCCTCGGCGAAAAGGAAGTAACTGCGGATAACAAGGTTGAGTCGATGCCTGCAAACCCGACTCTCAACGGCTGGAGCTTTACAGGTTGGAAGACAGATGCAAACACAACGTTTGATGCAACCACGGTTATTACCGATGCTATCACCCGTGTTGTAGCACAGTTTGAAAAGAATGCAGCGGCATTCAGTGTTGGCGGACAGACAAAAGCTTACGACGATGTTATAACAAACACACTGGGTACTGCTCCTGAAGGAAAGGTGTTCTCCCACTGGACAATTGAAGATCAGGTTGCATCGTATGAAGAGATTTTCAAATTCAACGTATGGGATGCGGTAGATGTTGAAGCTGTTTATGCTGATGAAAAGCCGGTCGCAGTTCCGACGGTTGTGCTTGACAAGGTAAGCAGTGATGAATATTTCATTCTCTACGAAGTTCCGGAAGGATATACCGCGGTTGATGCAGGTATCGTATTCGGAAGCAGCGAAAAGATAACGGTAGACAGCACCGACGGCTCAAAGGCAAGCGTTAAGGAAGCAGGAGCGAAAGGACAGTTTACAGCTGCTCCGCATGAAGGTGCGGCTGCAGATATCAAAGCTCGCGGATATGTAATGTACACCGACAATGCAACTGGTGCACTCCGCATTCTTTACACCACCGCACAGTAAATCCCTGACAAGAGGTAAAAACAAATGATCTGGTCTTTATATGCAACGCTCGGGTATAATATGTGGTATACCGAGGTTCCTACAGTGCCGTTCGAAGACGAAGCGTGGAAGATTCTTGTTGATAAAGCAATTGAAAACGGCTTTAATCAGATAGTTCTTGATTTGGGCGAAGGGGTGCGCTACGGCTCGCACCCCGAGCTTGCCCACCCCGGTGCATGGACGCGTGAGCGTGTCCGAGAAGAGGTGAAGGCGCTTCGCGAGCGGGGGATAGAGCTTATTCCGAAGCTCAATTTCTCCGCCGGTCATGATATGTGGCTTGGTGATTACGGCAAGATGATAGGTTTGCCGAAATACTATGAGGTATGCCGCGACCTTATCACCGAGGTGTACAACCTTTTCGATAAGCCGCGATATATCCATCTCGGTATGGATGAAGAGGATGATCCTCAGTTCTTTGAGCAGATGGAGCTTGTAACCTTCCGGCGGGGTGAGCTTTTGTGGCATGATTTGCAGTATCTTTGCGATTGCGTCCGCGATACGGGTTCAACGCCGTGGATTTGGGGAGATATATACTGGTGCTATCCCGATGAGTTCAAAAAAAGGATAAAGGCGGGAAAAATTCTTCTCTCTCCGTGGTACTACCGCGGTCTTGCCCGCGAAAACTTCACACCGCTTTCGTCTAATCCTGTTTATTTTGAAAAATTCACTTCAGGGAAATATAAGGAGTTTAACCTGCAGTATGTTGAAGATGATCCATTCCATGAAAGTAAATTTCGTGAGCGTTTTATAAGAACCTCTGTTCCTGCAGCAGAGGCGGGATATGATATAGTTCCATGCGCGTCTGTTGTCTTTGGTAATATGAAGAATCCTGATGAGATTGTCGAATATTTTATGCAGAACGCACCGCATAAGCATCTTGCCGGGTTTATGGTTGCGCCATGGCTTAGTACAGAAATGAAAAATATAGACGAAATAATAAAGAATATGGAAATGCTGAAATTTGCGCGTGATAAATTCTGCAAATAGAATTATATTGGATGAGGGATGTGAAAAAATGTTTACATCCCTGTTTCCATAAATTAGCGGTTTATATTTCTGTAAGAAATGTAAGATAAGACGCATTACGGTTATGACGTATGCTACAATATAAAAACCATAAAAAAATGTGCATTTTAAAAGGTTAACAGAGCTTTACAAGGAGGTAAAATTATGGGAAAAAGGATTTTTAGTAAGAGTGTAAGTCTTGTTATTGCGCTGTGTATGATGATATCTTTGCTTCCTGTGGTGTCATTTGCAACAGGTGTAACTAAAACATTTCATTTTGCAAATTTCAGCGGTGTTTATGGAAGTGTTAGCAACCTTAGCAACGCGGAACCTGAAGGGATAGATTATCTGTCGGATAAAAGTACAGCGATTACATCTAACAATACCAAGCGACTTGACGGCTGGGGAACTTATGTTCAGATTGTGACCGAAAAAACGGCGTGGAAGGACGCAACAGGCAACGCATCGCAGGTTGTGTTTACTGTAGACCTTGGAGTGGGCGCAGCTGCAGGGTGGTATCAGATTGCATTTACGGGCGGAAACTGGTATCCCGCATCTGATTTGTACATTTATGCAAATGATACATATGTGGGAGACTACATTCCTGAAAAGGTAGATCCTTATGAGTTAGGGGAGAAAAAAACATACGGTGCAGTTTATCTTGAACCGGATGCTAATGGCAAGGTTGAGTTTAAGGTGGCTGCCGCAAAAATGGGTGTAAGAGGAGTTTCCGGAGATAATGCGACAACGGCATATTGGGAAGGTCGTATTCTTTTAAGCAGCC
>SVLF01000073.1 GCA_015068085.1 Oscillospiraceae bacterium | reverse complement strand
TCCTCAACAACCGGATGACGGAGCTTTGCGTTTCCCGGCATCATAATGTACTTTGCGGGAGTCTTTTCATATGTTTTTGAAATTTCTATGCGATCTGACGTTTCAACAACGCTCTGAGAATGAGCAACACGTGTGCACATTTTGAGAAGCACCGGAGTGTCAAACTTCTCGGAGATTTCATATGCAAGCTTTGTAAACTCAATCGCCTCCATTGAATCTGCCGGCTCAAGCATCGGAATTTTGGACGCGCGTGCATAATGGCGGGAGTCCTGCTCATTCTGTGAGCTGTGCATTCCGGGATCATCCGCAACAGCGATAACCATACCTGCATTCACACCTGTATAGGAGATTGTGAAAAGCGGGTCAGCAGCAACGTTAAGTCCTACGTGCTTCATACCGCAGAAGCTTCGCTTTCCTGCCATACACGCACCAAACGCAGCTTCCATTGCAACCTTTTCATTCGGCGCCCATTCGGCGTATACTTCTTTGTATTTTGCAACCATTTCTGTGATTTCGGTACTCGGTGTACCGGGGTAACTCGAAACAAAGCTGCAGCCTGCCTCAAAAAGACCGCGCGCAACTGCTTCATTACCAAGCATTAACTTTTTCATTATGCAAGGTACCTCCTGATATATAAAGTATTTAAATCTACAAAATTAACCTGTGATCTGTGCTTCAACAAGACGACCTTTGCAATATTTTTCACGCAAGGCCGGCTTTTCAATTTTTCCGGTAGGATTACGCGGAACCTTATCAAAGAAGATTTTGCGCGGGCGTTTGTATCTCGGAAGCTGCTCACAGAAGGAGTTTATCTCATCCTCCGTACAGGTCATTCCCTCTTTAATTTCAATTATCGCAGCACAAATCTCGCCGAGACGTGCATCCGGAAGTCCGATTACGGCAACATCCTTTATCTTTTCGTTTGAACGGAGAAAATCTTCAATCTGAACCGGATAAAGGTTTTCGCCGCCGGAAATAACAACGTCTTTCTTTCTGTCAACAAGATAGATAAAGCCGTCTTCATCCTCGCGCGCCATATCGCCGGTATAAAGCCAACCGTCTTTTAATACCTCGTTTGTTGCTTCTTCGTTTTTGTAATAGCAAAGCATTACGCCGTCTCCGCGGACGATAAGCTCTCCGACATCGCCGCGCGAAACTTCATTGCCCTTTTCGTCAACGATTTTTGCTTCCCAGTTATATCCGGGCTTACCGATTGCCCCGACCTTATGCACGTTTTCAACACCGAGGTGGACACAGCCGGGACCGATAGACTCGGAAAGACCGTAGTTTGTGTCATACTGATGATGCGGGAAAACCTCAAGCCAGCGCTTGATAAGGCTCGGCGGGACGGGTTGCGCGCCGATATGCATAAGGCGCCACTGCGAAAGGTGATACTTTGAAGCGTCCACCCTTCCTGATTCTATTGCGTCGAGAAGATCCTGCGCCCACGGAACAAGCAGCCACACAATCGTACACTTTTCCTCCGTAACTGCGCGGAGAATCCACTCCGGCTTTACGCCGCGGAGAAGCACGGCACGGCTTCCCGAAAGAAGAGATCCGAACCAATGCATTTTTGCGCCGGTATGATAAAGCGGCGGAATACAGAGGAAAACATCATCCCGCGTCTGACTGTGATGATTCTGCTCGGTCACACAAGAGCACACAAGCGAGCGGTGGTCATGAAGAATTGCTTTAGGAAATCCTGTTGTGCCGGATGAAAAGTAAATCGCCGCGTAATCATCCTCGCACAACGCGACCGGAGGCGCACTTGATGAGCAGTAATTCATAAGAGCAAGACAGTCTTCCGTATACTGCGGGCCGTTGTTTCCGACAAAGAAAAGCGTATGTACGCCCGGAAGGTCATCAGAAATTGCATCCATACGGCTTATGAACTCCGGACCGAACGCAAGCACTTCTACGTCCGCAAGCTCAAGACAATATTTAATTTCGTCGCTTGAATAGCGGAAGTTCATCGGCACTGCAACGCAGCCTGCTTTAAGGATTCCGAAGTAAATCGGAAGCCATTCAAGGCAGTTCATCAGAAGAATACCCACCTTTGCGCCGCGCTTGATTCCGCGGCTTAAAAGAAGGTTTGCAAATCGGTTTGCACGGCGATCAAAATCTTTCCATGAGATTTCGCGACGGTACGGAGCATCCTCCCCCGCGCTTTCAATGAGATTAAAATCCCACCATGTTGTGACCTTATCGCGCTCCTCCGAGGGGTTAAGCTCAACAAGAGCCGTTTCCGCACCGTAAAGGCGCGCATTTTTTTCAAGGAAATCTGTAATAACCATTTTAATTCTCCCTTAGTTGTATTCCGGCAATAAAACAGAAACGTCCTCTGCCCACAAAGCAGAGGACGATTAAAAAACCGTGGTACCACCTCAATTTACCGTGCAAAAGCACAGCCTCATTGGTCAAGCTGTATCGGGCAAACCCGTCTTCACCTACTGGAAAACGTTCAGCGAAGCCGCTCCGAAAGGAAATTCCGTGCACGGGCAACACTGCCTTGCAGCAACCGGCAGCTCTCTGAAGAAAGCGACGTACACGTACTGATTTTCATCATCGCGTTATTATAAATATATGATGATTTATTTTAACATTTTTACGCTGACAAGTCAATGGTAATTTTCAATTTTCCGACGAATTTCCCGACAAAATGCAGGATGATTTACTCCCCAGGAATAACTTTCCCGAAGACATCAAGCATTCACCGTGGACAACAACCGTTTCTAACCTGTCCGAAACCTTAAACAACTTACCTTTTTCTCCGCGGTTTACAAATGCTCTGATCTCTCCGCGAGACACAACAAGGAAATCCCCCTCTGCGTATTCCACACAGAATGGTGCTGTACTCATACACTTATTGCCGGTTTTAATTTTACCCAGAGACCTGTAAAATTCAAGCAGATCCTCATCGATATTATCCCATGTGTAAAATCTTCTGTTGAACGGATCTTCAAACCCCTGCATTCCTATCTCATCACCGTAATATATGCAGGGAGACCCCGGGAACATATACTGCAGGATCGCCGCCTGACGTAAACGTGCTTTTCCGAGCGCAAGCTCCTTTTCATCAAGCACGCGCGTTGCGCGAAAGTCCTTCGATTCATGCGCAAGATTCCCCACCGAAAGCTCATTGGTGGCACGCACGGTATCGTGGGTTCCGATAATGTTCATCAGGCATCGCTGTGAGATATCCGGGTAATTTTCAACAATGGACATAAGGGCATTTTTTGCCTGTTTTGCCGATATTCTGCCGCACAAAAAGTCAAGGATGCAGTTTTTGAGCGGATAATTCATCACGCCGTCAAGCACGCCGTCTGTAAAGTATTTTTTACTTACACCATACGCCTTCTTTGTGGAGGCATCTTCCCAGACTTCACCTATAACAAGCGCTTCCGTATTCTCTTTTCGCGCACGAGCCTTAAGCTGTTCTATGAACTCATCAGGAAGCTCATCAGCAACATCAAGCCGCCATCCCGAAACACCCGCACGCATCCAATGTGCGATAACGCTGTCTTTGCTATTGATGATATAGTCGATATAATCGCGGTTCAGCTCATCCACCTGAGGCAGAGTGTCAATTCCCCACCACGACGGATAATTTCCATTTTCGTCAATATCAAACCAGCTTCGGAACGGAGAGTTTTTATCATTCCACGCACCGGTATTTTCGCCATACCTTCGCTCTTTATTGAAATAGATACTGTCCGAGCCGGTATGGCTGAAAACTCCGTCAAGAATAACGCGCATTCCGTATTTCTTTGCCTCACGGCATAAAGCGGAAAGAATCTCTTCATCACCGAAATGAGAATCGACCTTCTTATAATCCGCGGTGTTATATTTATGATTTGACCACGCCTCAAATATCGGACTTAAATATATTGTTTTTACGCCAAGACTATCAAGGTAAGGCAGTTTTTCAATAACACCTTCAAGATTCCCTCCGTATATATCTCTATTCTCTACAACGCCTTTACTGTTCGGCTTGAAATACGGAAGCTCTGCTTTATCCTTATGTACCGCAAAAAACGCATCTTCCGTAAGTTCCGGAGAGGTTGACGCGCGATAAAAACGGTCAACAAACACATGATAGGTCACGCCCTCTGAAAACCAGGAAGGCGTGGTATACTCACGCGATGCAACAGTAAGCTGAAAGCTTGATATGTTATTTTCGTTATCAACAATGCCGTTTTTGCCAAACCAGAGAGTCTTTCCGTCGACAGTGTTCAGCGCAAACCAATACCAAAGTATCCCGGATTCTTTAAATCCGTCCAAACTGATACCATATGCATCATAAATACCTTCTCTGCCTTGCCATGACATCTCATATTCTTCTCTTTTTTTATCATATTCTGAAAAGATGACCAGCTTTACAGACACTACTTCCGTGCAAAGCGCAGATGCGGAGAGCATCACGCACTCTCCGCACTTTATCGCCCCAAAAGGCTTTTTGCATTTTTTTGACTGAGAATCAAAAATAAAAAGTTTTTCCATATTTTCTCCGGCTTATTCGCTTATCTTCTTTAAATTCCAGATGTTATCTGCATATTCCGTTATGCTGCGGTCTGCGGCAAAGCGTCCTGCATTTGCGATATTGATAAGGGATTTTCTGCCAAACAGTTCACGCTCGCCATACTCGCGGTAAATTTTATCATGCGCTTCGCAATAAGACGCAAAATCCGCAAGAAGCATATACTGGTCATGGAAGAGAAGCGAATTCACAATATCGGGATATGAATTTCTGAGTACACCGACACCTATGCCGTCACGGATATGGTCAAGAACTCTGCGGAGCTTCGGGTCGTTGTGATAATAATCTATCGGAGAGTAAGCTCCGGAGGAAGCAAGCGCTGCAACCTCATGCGCCTTCATACCGAATATATAAATATTCTCTTCACCTACAGCCTCACATATCTCGACGTTTGCGCCGTCAAGCGTACCTATTGTGAGCGCACCGTTGAGCATAAACTTCATATTTCCCGTTCCGGACGCCTCTTTTCCGGCAATTGATATCTGCTCGGATATTTCTGCCGCAGGGATCATAAGCTCTGCTATGGAAACATTATAATCCTCTACGAATACCACCTTAAGCTTATCCGCAACCCGCTTATCGGAATTTATTTCGGATGCGACAGAATTGATAAGCCTGATTATATTTTTTGCCATAGCGTATCCGGCTGCCGACTTTGCCCCGAAGAAATATGTTTTCGGTTTGAAATCCATTCCGGGATTATCAAGCAACATATGATATTCATAAAGAATATGCAGAACGTTGAGAAGCTGACGCTTATATTCATGCAGTCTCTTCGACTGGACATCAAAAATGGAATCAGGATTTATCGCCGTATCAAAGTTCATTGCATTGACAAATCTTATCTTATTGCTATGCTTAATCTCCAAAAGTCTTTTAAGAACAGACTTGTCATCAGCATACTTTTCAAGCTTTTTAAGCGCTGATGCATCGTAGCGGAAATCATTTCCGATAAGCTCCGAAAGAAGCGCAGAAAGCTCCGGATTTGCCTGACAAAGCCACCTTCTATGGGCTATGCCGTTGGTCACGTTAGTGAATTTCCCCGGGAACATATAGTTATAATCCGAGAAAACAGACTCCTTTAAGATGTTGCTGTGAAGAGCAGAAACGCCGTTTACTGAAAAACATGTTGCAATGCAGAGGTTCGCCATACGTATTTCATCATTAGCAATAATGGCAAGCTTTCCTATCTTTTCTCTGTCTTCAGGGAAAGCATTCCACAAATCATCGCAGAAACGTCTGTTGATTTCTTCTACAATCATATAAATTCGCGGAAGCAGATGCTTGAACATGGAAATTGTCCAACGCTCCAGCGCTTCTGCCATTATGGTATGATTTGTATACGCCATACATTTTGATACAATCTCCCAGCTTTCATCCCAGCTATAGCCTTCATCGTCAATAAGAATACGCATAAGCTCCGGGATCGCAAGCGTAGGATGCGTGTCATTGATGTGAATAACAGCCTTATCGGCAAAATTGCGAAGTGTTCCGTATTTTGCCTTATGCTTTTTCACAATGCTTGAAATGGTTGCAGAGACGAAGAAATACTGTTGCTTAAGCCTGAGTGACTTTCCTTCCTCGTGGTTATCTTCGGGATACAGAATCTTTGAAATGACCTCGCTCATTGCCTTCTGTTCCATTGATTTTGCATACTCACCCTTTGAAAAAAGGTGCATATCAATGCTTTTGGTGGACTTTGCACTCCACAAGCGCAAGACATTGACGTTTTTCCCCGGATATCCGGATATCAGCATATCGTTCGGCACAGCAAGCACGGTATAATAATCGTGATGCGAGAATTTAAGCTTTCCGTCCTCCATATAGCTGTCTACCTTGCCGCCAAACCTTACCTCCTGAGTTTCCTCTATTCTCGGCACGGTCCATACGCTTCCGGTTTCAAGCCAGTTATCCGGAAGCTCAACCTGCATTCCGTCGATAATTTTCTGCTTGAATATACCGTATTCATACAATATGGAAAAGCCCATTCCCGGATAGTCCATAGCCGTGAGAGAATCCATATAGCACGCCGCAAGACGACCGAGGCCGCCGTTACCGAGACCTGCATCGCGCTCTACCCCGAACACCTCATCAAGAGACAATCCGAGACCTTCAAACGTATTTGCAAACACCTCAGAAAGTCCGAGATTATTAATATTGTTATGCAAAGACTTACCGATAAGAAACTCCATCGACAGATAGTAGACCTGACGAAGCTCTTTTTTTTCTATTTCATCCTGCGCACGTGCCCAGTTCTCCATCAGAATATCACGGACGATAAACGAGCAGGCTGAATATAACTCTTCATAGCTTGCCTCATTTATCTCTTTTCCGAAATGTCTTGAAAGCTTACCGGCAATAAGCTCTTTTAACTTTTTTTCATTCAAGTGTATCCCCATTAAATGTACCTCTTCGTTATAAGATTATTCGCCCATAAGAGCATCATAGAGTTTATTATATTCTTTAGCTGATTTTTTCCAGGAAAAATCTACGTTCATCCCATTTTCAATAAGCTTTGTCCATTTTTCCTTATCACGGTAGCAATCGCAAGCTGCACGTATTACACCGAGCATCTCTTGCGCATTATAATCAGAAAAAACAAAGCCGTTGCCTTCTCCGCTCTCAGCGTCATACCGCGAAATGCTGTCCCCGAGTCCGCCGGTTTTTCTGACGATCGGAATTGTTCCGTAGCGGAGAGCAATCATCTGCGCAAGACCGCACGGCTCGCTTTTTGACGGCATAAGGAACATATCGGAGCCTGCGTATATCTTCTGCGCAAGCTCACTGTTAAAGGCAATGTTTACCGACAACTTAAACGGATACTGCCACTGTTTGTCACGCAGGAACTGCTCGTACTTCCAATCTCCTGTTCCTACAATTACCAGCTGAACATCATCCTCGAGAAGCTCATCAATGATGCACGAAACCAAATCAAGTCCCTTATGAGAAACAAGACGCGTTACCATACCTATAACAGGGATATCGCTGTTTTTGGGCAAATTGACAAGTGCCTGAAGTTCTTCTTTATTCTGTGCTTTTCCGGACATATCCTTCTGCGAGTAATTAAAGAAAATTTTCTTATCCTTTGCCGGATCATAAAGCTTCTGGTCGATTCCGTTGATTATTCCGCAGAGCTTGCCTTCTTCATAACGCAAAATATCATGAAGACCGTGGGCGTACTCCGGAGTTTTAATTTCTTCGGCGTATGACGGACTTACGGTAGTTACGCTGTCAGAGCAGGTAACGGCTGCCTTCATCAGATTTACACGTCCGTCAAATTCAAGAAAACCGTTATCAAACTCCTCTACCGGCAATCCAAGAACATTTTCCACAATACCTTTATCAAAAATGCCCTGATATTCTATATTATGAATCGTGAACACGGTTTTGATACTCTCATATCCCGGGCGCATATAGTATTTAAGCTTATAATAAATCGGCACAAGCGCAGTCTGCCAGTCGTGAGAATGAATAACATCCGGGAAGTAGTCGATATAAGGCAGAATTTCAAGAACAGCTGTGGAGAAAAACGCAAAGCGCTCTGCATCGTCATAGCAGCCGTACAGTGCATTGCCACGCTTGAAGTAGTATTCATTGTCTATAAAATACCACGTTACACTCTTTTCTTCATACTTAAAAATACCGCAGTACTGACTTCTCCACGCAAGCGGAATAAAAATATGAGTTATCGGAACAAGCTTTTTCCTTACCTTTTCGGAAACTCCCTCATGAAGAGGAAGCACAACGGCAACCTCGCAATTCTTTCCGGAAACAGCTTTCGGAAGAGACCCGATAACATCTCCCAACCCGCCGGATTTTATAAACGGTGCAGCCTCAGACGCTGCAAAAAGTATTTTTTTCTTTTCCATAAATCCTCCAAAATTTTATAATTTACATCCCATGGGAAGAACGGTGGGATACATCTCCGCACCGCGAAGAGAAACGCCTTTTGAAATAACGACCTGTCCGTCCGTTATGCAATATTCAAGCTTTGCATCCTCACCGATTTCTGCCCCCTGAAGAATTACACAATTCTTGACAGAAGCGCCTTTTCCGACGCGGACGTTTCGCGAGATTATTGAATTTTCTACATTTCCCTCAATTACACAGCCATCAGCAAGCATACTGTTCTTGACAACCGCAGCTTCTCCGAACATTGACGGAACCTCATCAAAAATATGAGTTGCTATCTCGCCGCCGCCAAAGAGCTCGTTTCTTGTTTTTTCATTGAGCAAATCAAGATTTACCTTGAAATACGATTCAACGGAATCTATTTTCTCGGCATAGCCCTTGTATTCGCAGGCATAGATATCAAGAGATTGTGCCATATCCTGAATAATGTCGCGCTCAAAGTCATACTTATTATGCGCAACACATTGGCAGATCAAAAACTCCAGCAAACCACGCTCGATAATATACGTTCCGAGAAGCATATTGCTGTGAAGCTGTATATCCTGATTTATTGTTATATCCTTAATTCTGCCATCCTTATCCACATCGATAAATGCATTGTTTTTAAACTTAGACGGCTCATACACCTCTGCCTTATACAGTGCAGTCATATACGCCTTCTTTTCGATATGCTGCTCGAGAAGCTCGGTGTAATCTATATTTGCAATAAGGTTCCCGTCGGAAAGCAGAATATATTTGCAATCACAATTTCTTATATAGTCGATAATTCCCATAAGGACAGAGATCTTCCCGGTTCTTTCAGAAAACATATCGCGACTTCCGATAGACGGCGGCAATATAGACAATCCGCCTTTTTTGCGGTTGAGATCCCATTCCTTACCTGTCCCGAGGTGACTCATAAGCGAATAGTAATCACTTTTTGTGACAACTCCGACATTTTTTATTCCGGAATTGACCATACTTGACAGCGTGAAGTCTATCATACGGTATCTTCCTCCGAAAGGCACGGAGGCCGCTGTTCTGTTTTCCGTAAGCTCGCGCATCGCATCAACCTTGTCGTGCGCAAAAATTATCCCTAAAGTGTCTCTTATCATAATGCCACCTCCGCATCGGGAACATCATCTTCCACTATGGTACCGGGTTCTACCCGGGCATTTTCCCCAACTGTCAGTGAATTTCCGACAACCGTTATTTTTTTGCTTTCACCCATTGCCGGAGCTGCTCCGATTTTTGCGCCCGCTCTTACGGTAACATTTTCTGCAATAATCGAATACTCAACAACGGCGCCGTCCTCAATCACGCTTCCGGGCATTATTATCGAGTTGTTCACAACGGCACCTTTACCTATCTTGACATCATAAAAGATTATGGAGTGGTCAACCGTTCCGCAGGTGTAGCACCCTTCGGCAATCATAGAGTTTTTCACAACCGCATCCGTTGAAATGAACTGAGCCGGCTTTACAGGGTTTCTTGCATAAATTCTCCACCCTTTATCATGGAGAACAAGTCCGCTTCCCGGGGTTATAGCGTCCATATTGGATTCCCACAGGCTGTCTATCGTTCCTACATCCTTCCAATAGCCTTTGTATTCATACGCAAAAAGCTTTCTGCCGTCTCCAAGCATTTTCGGAATGATGTTCTTTCCGAAATCGTTCTGGCTTTCGGGATTGTTCTCATCCTCTATAAGATATCTTTCAAGAACCTCCCAAGTAAAAATATACACACCCATAGACGCTTTGGTGCTCTTCGGATTTTCCGGTTTTTCCTCAAACTCATACACAGAGTTATCATCGCGCAGATTCATTATTCCGAAACGCGATGCTTCCTCAATCGGCACATCAATTACCGCAATAGTGCAGTCTGCCTGAGTTTTTTTGTGTTCGCGGAGCATCCAGTCATAGTTCATTTTATAAACATGGTCTCCCGAAAGAACAAGAACATACTTCGGATTGAAGTTTCTTATAAAGTTTATGTTCTGGTAAATCGCATTTGCGGTGCCCTTATACCACGCACCGCTTGTGCTTGTCATATACGGCGGCAAAATCGCAACACCGCCGTTGGAGCGGTCAAGGTCCCACGGTTGTCCGTTTCCGATATATGTGTTGAGTTCAAGCGGCTGATACTGTGTAAGTACGCCAACCGTATCAATCCCAGAGTTGATACAGTTGGAAAGCGGAAAGTCTATAATCCTATACTTTCCACCAAACGGAACTGCCGGCTTTGCCACGTTTTTTGTGAGCACGTGAAGCCTGCTCCCCTGCCCGCCTGCGAGAAGCATTGCAATACATTCCTTGGATTTTAACATTCTAAACTCATCCCTTTCTCCTTATGAAGATAACGCTCATCGGCGGTAATGTCAATGACAGATAACCGTCAGGACCGTCGGAGCGGTTTGTTTTTATATACGGTGCGTATTCCACACCGGTTCCGCCATATTTTTCCTTATCGCTGTTAAAAACAACCCTGTAGCTTCCCGGAGACGATACCCTGAACGTATACCCTTCCCGCGTGACAGGTGAAAGATTGAATGCTGCAAATATTTCTTTCCCCTTGCTGTTTTTTCTTTTGAATATTATGACATTGCTGTCGGAATCGTCAACCGTCACCCATTCAAAGCCTTCCCAGCCGGTATCCATTTCCCACAGCTCGGAATTTTTGAGATAAAATTTATTTAAATCGCGGACATACTCATGCATTTTACGGTGCATATCAAATTCAAGCAGATTCCAGTCCAGCTCTTTTTCGTAATTCCACTCGGAAAACTGAGCAAACTCATTTCCCATAAAGCTGAGTTTTTTCCCCGGATGTGCAATTATATACCCCAGCATAGCGCGAAGTCCCGCGAATTTTTGTTCATAATCGCCGGGCTGTTTACCAATCAGCGAGCATTTGCCGTGAACAACCTCGTCATGCGAGAACGGAAGTATATAGTTTTCCGAAAAGGCATATGTCAGTGAGAAGGTAAGCTCGTTATGTTTGTGTTTTCTGAAAATCGGATCTGTTGAAAAATATCTCAGCGTGTCGTTCATCCAGCCCATATTCCATTTAAAATGAAAACCAAGCCCGTTCATATACGGCGGCTTTGTAACCATTGGCCATACCGTTGATTCTTCCGCAATCATAATTATATCCGGATGCGCGCCGCACACCGTACCGTTAAGCTCACGAAGAAACTCTACAGCTTCAAGATTTTCGTTTCCGCCGTAGCGATTTGCTCTCCACTGCCCGTGAGACTTACCGTAATCAAGATAAAGCATACTTGCAACAGCATCCACGCGAATGCCGTCTATATGGAAATAATCACACCAGAAAGCTGCATTTGATATAAGGAAATTCTTCACTTCATTTCTGCCGTAATCAAATATCCGCGTTCCCCAATCCGGATGCTCGCATTTTAACGGGTCTGAATACTCATACAACGTTCTGCCGTCAAACTCATAAAGCCCGTGTGCATCCTTCGGAAAATGCGCTGCCACCCAATCTATGATAACACCGATACCGCATTTATGGCACTCATTTATAAAATGCATAAAATCCTTCGGTGTTCCGTATCTTGAGCTTGCGGCAAAGTAGCCCGTAACCTGATACCCCCATGAGCCGTCATACGGAAACTCCGAAACCGGAAGAAGCTCAATATGGGTATATCCCATTTTCTTAACATACGGAATAAGCTCACGCGCCAAATCCTTGTATGAATAAAAATTACCGTCAGGATGTTTTTTCCATGAGCCGGGATGCACCTCGTATATGTTCATGGCACTTGAAAAAGCGCTGTGCTCAGATCTGTATTGAAGCCAATTTTTATCTTCCCAGCGAAAACCGTCGATATTATAGATTTTTGATGCTGTTCCGGGGCGGGTTTCAGCATGGAACGCATACGGGTCCGCTTTCAGGAGCGTTGTCCCGTATGTTGTATCAATGCTGTATTTGTATATGTCATATTCACCAAGAGACGGGATAAACACTTCCCAAACGGTTTTGTCATCCTCCGGATTTTTCATAACGTTGGCATTTTTATCCCAGCCGTTAAAATCGCCGACAACGGAAACCGACAAAGCATCCGGTGCCCACACCCTGAACACGACACCTGATACACCGTCCTCCTCCGTAAAATGCGCGCCGAAATATTTATACGCATATATATCTTTTCCCTGATGGAACAACCATCTGTGTTCCTTTCCCTCCGTGTTTTCACAATTCCTGTTACCAAGCATTTTTCACTTTCTCCCAAAAAAATCAAGAATTTTTCTTATAAACGACTTACTTTTATATTCCGTCACCGTATCACAACTTACTACGGACAGCGAACCTAAATTCTCGCCGTTTAAAACGTATCTTATTTCCCCTACAACATCGCCCGAGGTTACCGGTGCATACACAAACCTCGGCAGGATAATTTCTGTTTTTACACCGTTTTCTTTACTTTTTTCCGTCAAAAAAGTAAGTTCTCCGCACACATTTACGGAAACAGCGTCCAAAGTTCCGCCTGCTACTGGAAGCTCCGGAAGTTCAATATTTTCCGATGAATACTTTTTTAATGCGAAATTGTCAAAGCCGTAATCCAGCATCTCTGTATGGTCATCCCAGTCATCCGGTGCAGACAGCGTCACGGCAACAAGCGTCATTCCGTTTCTTTCAGCACTTGAGACAAGGCATCTTCCTGCTGCTTTTGTGAAACCGGTCTTAACTCCGTTTGCACCTTCGTATAGCCTGAGCATCTTGTTGTGATTGGAAAGAAGCCTTCCCGCAACTGTTTTTTCCTTTGTTGCAACTATTTCTGAAAACAGAGGATTTTCCAATGCACGCGAAGCCAGAAGTGCCATATCATATGCGGTTGAAAAATGCCCCTCTTCCGGCAAACCGCTGGGGTTCTTAAAACAGGAATTCTTCATTCCTATATCCCTTGCGGTCCGGTTCATCATTTCCGTAAAACGCCCGGTATCACCTTTTCCGATATGATACGCAAGCGCGGATGCCGCATCGTTACCTGAACGAAGCAAAAGCCCGTACAACAGATCCGAAACCGACAATTTCTCGTTTTCTTTAAGGTACATTGATGTTCCTTCCGTTCCGACGACTGCACGAGGAACGGTAACCGTTTCTGAAAGGTCAGCGTGCTGCAGTGCCACAAGCGCTGTCATTATCTTTGTCGTTGATGCAATCGGACGCTCGGTTTTCGAATCCTTTTCAAAAAGAACCGTTTTTGTTTCCGGCTCATAAAGAATCGCGGACTTTGCAGACACATCTATAGCACAGGAATGACTTACAAAAAAACAAAGCAAAATTAACGCTGTAAAAAGACGTTTGTACACCTGTTCCACACCTCCACTCAAAATAATACGATTCACCGAGCGGAAGTATTACTTTTTTATCAGATTATTCTTCGTCTTCTTTTTTCTTCTTGCTTTTTCTTATATAGCCGTCAACTCTGTCCATTACCTCCGGAACAAGCTCCACAAGTCTGTCAACAGTAGTATTCGGAGCAGCTACCATAGGAACAAGCCTTACGTTGCCGTCCTTAACCACAAGAAAAGCCTCCGGATTGATTGATACACCGGCTCCGCTTCCTCCTCCGAAGTTTACGCCTTCCTTTTTGCTGTCAAAATCCGAACCGCCGGAAGCAAAACCGAAGGATACCTTTGAAACGGGGATAATTGTTGTTCCGTCCGGAGTTGTGATCTGGTCGCCGATGATTGTGTTTACATCAACCATACTCCTGAGCTTTTCCATAGTAGTTTTCATTACATCATTCAATGCGTGTTCAGCCATTTTCTAATTTCCCTTCTTTATAGTAATTTTTCTTAAATACTTATACAAAAAGCAGACTGCTATCACAATCAGCTGTCCTGTAAAAATACGGATATCCGAAAGCAAGTATACCGAGATGCTTTCAGCTTCAAAATCTGCATTCACCGATATGCTTTTGTGCTTTATTTTTATTCCGCGGTCTAAAAACGGAAACAGCGCGCCTATTCCTGCCGCGGTTTTGCCGTATAACATCGCTGTTGAAAAAGCATCGCGGCTTCCAAGCGTTACATCCATAACAAGCCTTTTCACAACAAGCCATCTGACAAGACGGCCGAGAGCATCAACCGCCGGACCTACAACGTCAAGAAGCTGTTTTGCATTTCCCGGTTTCTTTTCCTTTTTATCAGCTTTATCGTTTTCGCGAGTTTGTTCTTTTTTACCTCTTTTTTTGCCGGGAGAAAACTTAAAAAATAGAATTTTCAGTTGAACGCAAATTCCTCTCTCGCTGTATTCAAAATGAAAACAGACCGGAATAAAGCAGATCAGAAAAAAATAAAAAAAT
>SVLF01000072.1 GCA_015068085.1 Oscillospiraceae bacterium | reverse complement strand
ACGCTTGGTTGACACGCCGCTCTTCTTGTCCATAAGGTCAAGGCGTACAAGCTCGGGGCATATGTCATAAAGGCTTCCGGTTTCAAAAAATCCGCCGTGACCGTCAACCTTGCCCTTGTCCTTAAAGTCCCGAATAATGCTGATATCCTCATCGGTAAGGTACGGATATTTGCTTGTGTTATCAAGAAGCTCGTCTGCCTTGACAAGTGCCTGATAGTAGTAATATACGATAAAATCGGGCTTTTTCTGCAGCATATAGCGAACGAACGCCTGAAGCATTGCGCTGTTTCCGCCGTGTGAGCTTAAAATGATAATCTTTTTAAAGCCGTTGCGTGCAATTTCATAGCACGACTGCTCCAATATATCCCAAATGAGCTTTGTCGGGAAAATGATAGTGCCGGGATATTCGCCTGCACCGCTCTTTTCGCCGAACCACATTCCCGGGAAAACGCAAACAGGCTCTTTTTCCGATGCGCGGAGAGCAAATTCCTGACCCTTTATAGTGTCACAACCGAGCGGAAGGTGAATTCCGTGTGCCTCAACGCATCCGACCGGAATGACGCACACGCCGTTGCATTTTTCAACAGCCGCCGGAAACTCATCACTGCGAAGATTTGTCCATAACATAAGATTGTTCCTCCGATGTATAATACTTGAGTTTATTATACACCCGTAAAGATGATAATTCAAGTAAAATCATACATATTGCACGGATTTACCGTATATATTCGTGTTGACATATAATTGCTTTTTGACTATAATTATAATTAACAAATTCAAGGAGAAACTACAACCGGAACACTTATATAAAACAAAGCGCGAAGAAGGAAAGTAAATGAAAAAAACATATGTCACAACAATGCCGAATCATATCGGCGCATTTTTAAAGGCAAGCCGTCTTTTTGCATCTCTCGGCGTTAATATAACCCGCGTAAGCTACAACAAGGCGGTTGATTCACACACGCTTTTTATTGATGCCGAAGGAAAGCGTGAGCAGCTTGAGCAGGCAGAGCTTAAGCTTCGTGAGATAGGATATCTCCGCAATATAACCGATGAAAAAAGCGTTGTTCTGCTTGAATTCCGCCTGCGCGATGTACCGGGCAGCGTTACGGATGTTCTGGCACTAATAGATGAGTTTGAATTTAATATTTCATACATCAGCTCACAGGAAAACGGTACGGATTATCAGCTGTTTAAGATGGGGCTTTTCGTTGACGGCTCGGAAAAAATTGCCGAGTTTCTCTCGCGTGCGGAGGAGCTTTGCGATGTGCGCGTAATTGACTATAACCCGGCAGAAAAGGTGTTTGACAACAGCATTTTTTACAACTCATTTGTTTCAAGCCTTGCCGAGGGTATGAACCTTTCAGGGGATGACAAAAACGAGCTTTTGGTAAATGCAAACCTTGCGATGCAAACGCTCGATGAAAAGGGGCTTTCCCCATTCCGCACCTTTGACAGCATAGGAAAGTTTGCAAAGCTTCTTAGCGAATGCCGCGGAGAGGCGTTCAACCCGCGCATAAGCCGCCATGAGCTTACAGATAATACGTATCTTTTGCTTATTGAGCCGCCGTGCGGAAGCAATACAGCGATAATACGAAACGGAAGTAAGGCTCTTTTTGTTGACAGCGGATATGCGTGCTACCGAAAGGAGATGCTGGAGCTTTTGCACCGCCTGATGCCTGATTATGACAGCCTTGATAAGGCGCTGTTTCTCACCCATGCCGATGTTGACCACTGCGGTCTTGCATCGGAGTTTGATAAGATTTATGCAAGCGAAAAAACGCGCGAATGCCTCGCTCTTGAATATGAGGGGCGCGATGGCTTCCGTGAGGAAAACCCGCTTCACAAGCCGTATGTAAGAACGTGCAGAATTTTAACCTCGCATAAGTTCATAAATCCCGATAAGATTATCTCGCCGTGGAAATCGGAGGATGCGCAAAAATCACTTCTGCGCCAAACGGGGAATTTCGAGTTTGGCGATTTAAGCTTTGAGGTGTATGAAGGAAAGGGCGGGCACCTCCGGGGTGAGACGGTGCTTATTGACTATGCTCAGCACATTGCGTTTACCGGAGATATATATGTGAATATCAAGGGAATGACGCCGGAGCAGAAGCAATATAACACATATGCGCCTATTCTTATGACATCTGTGGACACCGATCCGAAGCTTTGTGCGGAGGAACGCCGCGCGATACTGCAACGCCTCGGGGCGGGAAACTGGAAGGTTTTCGGTTCGCACGGCGGTGTGAAGGAATATAACATAAATATTGAGGAATAAAAGCCGGAGATGTAAAAGGTCAGTGACTTTCTACATCTCCGTTTTCTTATTATTTTAAATGGCTATCGGAATTAAGTTAAACAAAAAGTATATCAGCGGGACGAGAAACGGAGCGGGGAGCATATCCGCAACCTTGATTTTGGAAATGCCGAGAATGTTAAGTCCGAGCCCGACTATAATCACGCTTCCGGCGCACGTTATCTCAGAAATAAGAGCCGCATCGGTAAGAACGCCCTGAAGAAGACCTGCACCGAGAACGAGCGCACCCTGAAAGAGAAAAACAAAGATTGCGGCAAGCATAACGCCGATGCCGAGCGAGCTTGCAAGCATACACGAGGATATGAGATCGAGCACTGATTTTGTGAAAATCAGTGTGTGGTCACCGGAGAGACCGGAGTTGAGAGAACCGACGATAGTCATTGCGCCCACGCAGAAGAGCAGGCTGCCGGTCATAAACCCTTCGGCAACGGAAACCTTTTCACTATCACGTCGGAATTTCCGCTCAAAGAATTGCCCGACGGCGTTTATCTTTCCGTCAATATCAAGAAATGTTCCGATTATCGTGCCGAGCACCATTGAAACTATAAGAACAATCGTGTTTGAGCCGGAGAGAGCGCCGTCTATGCCAATGTACACCGTGCACAGCCCTATTGCGGTCATAACCGCCTGCGAAACGCGCTCGGGAATACCTTTTTTAAGAAGCAAGCCTATCGCCGAGCCTAAAAGCACGGTGAGGGTGTTTGTGATAACGCCTATCATATGTATCTGTCCTTTGTAAGTTAAGTTTTTGAAGTTATGAATAAAAAGATTTACAATGTATTCTATCATATTATTCTAAGCTTGTCAAAGCCGGAAACCTGATTCTACTATTTATGTAGTTTGAATAAACTGTTTTTATATCAAAAATAAATAAAAAACGATTGACAAAAGGAGAGAATAAGGGTAAAATTATATTAAGATGTTTATCAAATTATATTGTTTGCAGCTTTGTATGTTGCAGACTGCTTTAATCAGCTTACTCTCGTGTTAGATAGTGTTTCCTCAAAGAAGAACGCACGGCTTTTGCCGTGCGTTCTTCGACTTCATAAGAGGGAAGAATCTTTACTTCTCGTGTGTTTTGAATATCACGGAAACAAGAAGCCCGAACAGGACCGATGCCGATATTCCGGCAGCGGATGCCGTAATACCGCCTTTAAAGACACCAAGGAAGCCTTCAGCTTCCACCGCTTTCTTCACACCCTTTGCAAGAAGATGTCCGAAACCGGTAAGAGGAACGCTTGCGCCGGCGCCTGCAAAATCCGCAATGGGACCGTATAATCCTATGGCAGACAGAATAACACCTGTAACAACGTAGCCTGTGAGAATACGGGCGGGGGTGAGCTTTGTGCGGTCAATTAAAATCTGCCCTATTCCGCATAAAAGACCGCCGACCAAAAACGCGCGTAAAAACTCCATAATGTTTACACCTCTATCACAACGGCGTGGCAAACGCCCGGGATTGTTTCCTTTTGCTGAACCGTCAGCGGAGACTGAAGAGAACCCGTTCCGGCAAGCAAAACCTTTTTCCATCGTTTTTTTAAGAGCCCGTGCATAATATATCCCGAAAAAACAGTTGCGGCACACGCGCAACCGGATGCACCAGAGTGCATATCCTGTCTCTTTATATCAAACATTTCGCATCCGCAGTCTATATATTCATCTCCTAAGCTTATCCCGTCGCGGGAAAGAAGATCAATGAGTATTTTTCGCCCCACTTCACCGAGGTCGCCCGTTGCAATAAGGTCGTAATCAGACGGTACGGTGTTTGTGTTTTTAAAATGCGTGGAAAGAGTTTCATATGCGGCAGGTGCCATTGCCGCGCCCATATTGTTTGCATCCGATATTCCGGAGTCCGTAACGCAGCCGAAGGTTGCACACTTTATTTCGGGAGCATCCTTGTCGCTTTTCCCGACAATTGCACAGCCGGCACCCGTCACGGTACGCTGTGCCGTAGGCGGTCGCTGACCACCGTAAGCGAGAGGGTTGCGATACTGCCGCTCTGCCGTGCAAAAATGTGAGGAAACGCTGACCGCTGCGGTAGGGAAGCTTGAGGCATCCACAAACTGTCCTGCAAGCGCAAGGCCTTCGACAAAGGTTGAGCATGCGCCGTAAAGTCCGATGAAAGGTATTCCGGAATCGCGCCATGCAAAGCTTGCCGCCACACATTGGTTGAGAAGGTCACCGCCGAGAATGCATCCTAATTCATTTGCTGTGATGCCGGCTTTTTTTAAAGCAAATTCCAGTGCTGTGTTATGAAATTTGCTCTCTGCCTGCTCCCACGTCTTTTCGCCGTAGCGTCCGTCGGTAATACGCTCGTCAAAGTATTCGGCGAGCGGACCGTCGCTCTCGTTTTTTCCGACAATGCATCCTGTGCCGAGAATTTTGGGTGCGTTTTTAAAAAATACAGTTTCTTTTCCCTTCATTATATCCACCTATAAGAACAGAAGAATGATTCCGTAGAAAATGCTTGCCGATATACCCATAACAAGAACAGGTCCTGCGAGCTTGAACATATTTGCACACATACCGAGAATATATCCTTCGCTTTTGAATTCGAGCGCTTCGGAGACAATGGAGTTTGCAAAGCCTGTTATCGGAACGAGCGTACCTGCGCCTGCGTGTTTTGCGATTTTATCATATATACCAAAGCCTGTAAGAAGCGCGGAAAGACCGATCAGCGTTATTGAAACGGCCGCAGATGCATTGTCACGATCCAATCCGAAGGACATATACATATTTAAAAGTATTTGTCCCAGAATACATATTGCGCCGCCGATGAGAAATGCTTTTATAAAATTTTTAAGATGTGGAGATGCAGGTTCAAGATTTTTCACGTATTCTGCATATTCCTTTTTAGACATATTCATTATCATTCACCTCTGCGACAGTTATTTTGTCACATAAAAACGGATTTATACGAAAATTTAACCTTTACAAAAAGCACAAAATTTGGTATACTGTTAAAGTGATATTTGTGCGCCCGTAGCTCAGTTGGATAGAGCGTCAGACTCCGACTCTGAAGGCCGCAGGTTCGACTCCTGTCGGACGCACCAGAAAAAGCGACTTGTTTCGACAAGTCGCTTTTTCAATGAAATTTGCCTGCGGGAAGTGAAATAGCTCCGCTATGAAACACACTTCGTGTATGAAATATTGCTACGCAATATGAAGAGGCAAATTTTATTTCACATTTTTATGAAAGAAAATATTTCATAATCCGTCAGGATTATTTCATATCAAACGAAGTGAGATATTTCATTAAAAACTAAACTGCATCATTATTGTTCTGCCTTGCCAACAAAAAAACGCACTTTTGCCTACCGACAAAGGTGCGATTTTTGCTTAATCAATCCAGCGGAACAAGCTTCAGAGCGTTGCCGGAATAAATTTTATCAAGAACACCTGCAGGGAGCTTGTCTGCAATTGAGTTCAAAAATTCCTGATGAATGTTGTCAAAATAGTCACGGCCATAGAGAATGCGGTCCTGAAATTCCGTAAGGAAGCTGATTGCAAATTCAGGATCACGCGAAAGCGCATTGCAGCCGCTGCCGGCAGAAAGGTCGCAGTAAAGATTCGGATATTTGCGAAGCATTTCAATAAGCTTGCCGCCGGGCTGAACTTTTCCCTTTGGGTATGGATTTTTGTCGTAGAGGTCATCACCTGAGATGTGAGACCAGAAGCCGGGCGCGTGACCTAAAAAGATTGTTTCCGGGCATTTTGCAATTGCGCGCTCGAAGGCGTCTATACCTCCGCCGTACCAGTAGTTCGGGCGGGGGTAATCAGACGGACCCTGAAATTCATAATCAATATGAACCAAAACGGGAAGCCCGCGCTCTCCGCAGTAACGGTACATACGTATGGCATCGGGGTTGTCAAGCATCATACGTACCTTGAGCTCACCGTAGATTTTCACATCATACATATCAACAGCGGCATTAAGCCGGTCGATGGCATCCGGTCGGCGCGGGTCCGGCGCATAGCCGAGAACAAAACGTTCCGGTGCGCGCTCCTTATAGCTTAAGCACCGCTCAAACGGAATCGGTCCCCACGGACTGTAGGTTATGGGTGTGCGCTTGTTGTATGCCGGGTTATACTCGTCTATGGGTGCTTCCCACGATAGCAGCCATGTGACGTCGATATTGTTTTTGTCCATATTTGCAAGGTATTTGTCAAGGTCATGTCCGCACCAGTCGGGGTGGTTGTGATCATCTATTATCATTTTAAAGATCCTCCATTCAAACACAAGTTGCTTAAATTGTATCACAACGGGTGAAAATCCACAAGAAATGAAGTGACAAATGATAAAAAAAGACATAAAAAAACGGAAAAAGACATATATAAATCCAAAATTCTATTTATAAAATATCTTCTTCAAATCGTCCGGAAGCTCGCAGGTGATATCCGCTTCCCCCTGCCCGAACGGCAGGCGCATATGCAGGCGATGAGAATGCAGAGCGCATCTTCCCGAAAGCCAGGGGTGTTCCTTCCCGTACAAAAAGTCACCGACAAGCGGGCATCCGATATGCGCCATATGCACTCTTATCTGATGCGTTCTTCCGGTCATCGGCATAACGCGGATAAGGCTCATTTCTCCGCGCGTTTCGAGAAGTTCATATTTGGTAAGCGCATAATCTCCGTCAGCACGTACTTCTCTTTCGATAACCGAACCATCACGGCGTCCTATCGGCGCACATATTTCACCGCTGACTTCCGGAGGTATGCCTTCAACCACCGCAAGATATTCCCGGTAGAATTCGCCGCTGTGCAGGAGGCGTGCGGCGAAGGTGTGAGAATACGCATTTTTTGCGACTGCCATAACGCCGGAAACACCGCGGTCAAGTCTGTTTATCGGTCTGAAAACAAACTTTTCCCCGCGGCTTGTGTAATACCACATAACGATATTCCCGAGAGAAGTGGCAAAATGGCCGTGAGACGGATGTACCGCAAGTGTGGCCGGCTTGTTGAGGATAAGAATATCTTCATTTTCAAAAAGGATATCAAGCTCGCCTTCCGTCGGCACAACGCTGTCCGAGCCGCGCTCTTCGGGTTCAATTATTACTTCAATTCTGTCACCCGTATGCGCAATATCAATGGTATACACGCTTTTACCGTTTAAAAGTATTCCGTTTTCGATGCGCTTCATTCGTCGAAGAAGCATTTCAGAAACGCCAAAACGACGTTTGAGAATCTCGGAAAGCTTTTTACCGTCGTCTTTTTCATCCGCAATATGGCAGAGCTTACGGTTCATTGAAGCGGCTCCCTTCACGTCTTAAAAATGCACCAACCGGGGTTTTGCACGGAAGCTTTACCTTAACTCTGATTTTCGCCTGACCGGCAGATTCTATTTCCTTGCCGTCAAGAGTCAGCATTTTTTCAAAAACCACCTTCTGCGGCTGGGCTTTTGGCTGCATAAGCTCATATTCAACTCCGCGGACAAACTTATTCTTTTGTTCGATTACAGCATTTCCTTCGTCATCACATTCTATAACCGTTGCGACAACATCCCATGTCCGGATATAGTTTGAGGTTTCAGCTCTCTGAATATTCTTTTCGCCAAAATAGAATCCCGTACAATACTGACGGTGACTTACCTTGTCCGCCTCAACGGTCCAGAAGCCGTCGCGCTGCCATGTGTCAGGGTTTTTTACATATTCATCAATCGCAAGTCTGTATGCATTCGTTACAGCAGCACAATAATATGAAGATTTCACTCTGCCTTCAATTTTGAAGCTGTCAATTCCGGCCTGCATAAGCTCCGGAATGTATTCTATCATACACATATCCTTTGAATTGAAGATATGTGTGCTCTTGCCATCCTCTTCAACCGGGAAATACTCGCCCGGGCGCTTTTCCTCCATAAGGGCGTAGCTCCAACGGCAGGGCTGGGCACAGTTTCCGCGGTTTGCAGACCGTCCTGTAAGATAGTCCGAAAGCATACATCTGCCGGAATACGCCATACACATTGCGCCGTGAACAAACGTTTCGATCGCGAGGTTCTTGTTTTTGTGCTCGATTATCTCGCATATTTCAGAAAGGCTTGCCTCTCGTGCAAGACATACGCGGGAAGCGCCCATCTCATACCATGCGTTTGCCGCCTCGGTGTTGAGCACGCTTGCCTGAGTGCTTATATGTATTTCAGCGCGCGGCGCCCATTTTTGCGCAAGGCGCATACATCCGAGGTCCGCGACAATAATTCCGTCAACACCTATTCCGCCAAGCATTTCGAGATATGCGGGAAGCGCCGATATATCATGATTGCGCATTATGGTATTGCAGGTTACATATACCTTCACTCCGCTCTGATGCGCAAGCGTTACTGCCGTTTCCATTTCCTCATCGGTAAAATTATCCGATGCTGTGCGCATACCGAACATCTCGCCGGCAAGATACACTGCATCCGCACCGTATAAAATCGCGGCACGAAGTTTTTCCATATCCCCTGCAGGAGACAAAATTTCAGGTTTTTTCATAAATCTATTCATATCCTTACGGGTTTAATTTCGGAGTTTTCAGATGCTCCTCATATGTCTTTGAAAATTTGTGTGTTCCGTCCTCCTGCAATGCAAAGAAAAGATAGTCCGTGTCATTCGGATAAAGGGATGCTTCTATCGCATCAAGTCCGGGGTTTGATATCGGTCCCGGCGGAAGACCTTTGTATTTGTATGTGTTATACTTATTGTCAATCTTTGTGTCTGCGATGCTTATTACCGCCTTGCGCTTGCCGAGAACATACTGTATAGTCGCGCATGACTCAAGATACGGATACGTCTTGTTTTTCAAGCGGTTGTGGAAAACCGAGGATATGTTTTCTCTGTCCTTTGCAGTCGCTTCGCGTTCAACAATTGATGCAAATGTAACGAGTTCATGCAGGCTCATTCCCAGCTCACGTGTGCGTTCCTTCATTTCATCGTTGAATTTCACGTTGAAGTTATCGAGGAATTTTTTAATAACGCGTGACGGATCATCATTCTTATAAAACTCATACGTATCCGGGAATAAGTATCCTTCAAGCCGGTTTGATTTACCGAGAGGAAGGTCCTCTAAAAATGCATAGTTAAAGTCTGTGTTTGCAACCGCATCTTCAAATGCGTCACGGTCACACACACCTTTTTCTGCAAGAAGCTCTGCAATCTGTGACACCTCGTATCCCTCGGGAACGGTTACCTTAACGGTATTAAGTGCGCCCTTTTTGCTCGTAAGCCTTCTCAGCATCGCACGGTAGTCCATATTTGAGTTTATCTTATACTCACCCGGCGGATATGTTGCTCCGCGCTTGGTCACAGACGCAAACATCGCAAACAGCATTTTATGGTCAATAACATCGCTTTTTTTGAGTATTTTGGCAACATCACCGTGGCTTGCGCCCTCGGGAATTTCAACAATCACTTCATAATCCGGTCTTGCAAGTGCAAGAAGCTCATTGACCGACATTATTATCCACGCGGAAAGAAGCATGGATACTCCAAGCACAAAAGCTATGTAGATATACGAAAACGGGGTCTTTTTTTTACGTCTTTTTGCAGTCATACCGTATCACCTTACCTTTGTATTTTTATAATGCGACTCTCACTCACGATAATATCAACCTTTTCATCGTGTGGTTCTGTCGGCACGGTTTCGTGGAGAACCGCCTCTCTGCAAAGTGCAATTTTTTTAGCCTTCCTTGCGCGGCTTAAAAAGCGGTCGTAATACCCGGCGCCGCGGCCGAGACGCGTTCCGTCAAGTCCGAACGCCACACCGGGAACAATAATTATATCAAGATCTTCCGGAACAGCTTTTTCGCCGCACTCCCGCGGTTCCGGTATTCCGTAACGCCCCGGCTTCAGGGAAGCAAGAGACGGAATGTACACTGCATCCATTTCTCCGTTTCCCTGACAAAGCGGAACGTATACCCGCTTTCCGGAAGAAATAAGCTTTTCAATCAGCGCATCCGTTCTTACCTCGCACCCGATACCGACATATACGAAAACGTTTTTTGCCGATTTCCAGTCCGGAAGAGAGATTGTGTTTTTATATATCTCCGCGTCCGTGGTGAGTTTTTCGTTCTCCGGGATTTCCGATATACGGTCGCGCATAAGAGAGCGCATTTCGCTCTTATTCATAGCATATTGCATCCCGCACACGTGCCGTTTCTTTCTCACCACAGAGTGTACGAAGTATTTCAAATGCAAAATCATATGCATCGCCTGCTGCACGTCCGGTTATAATTCCGTCACAGCTTGCAACACCGCACCCGCTGCGGAAATCAGCTTTTTCAAGTTCCGTGCTGCAAGACGGATAACATACTGCTGTTTTTCCGTCAAGAATTCCAAGCCGTGCAAGGATAATCGGAGCAGCGCAGATAGCGGAAATTTTTATTCCTGCATTGTGAACGTTTATCACAAGCTCGCGTACAGCTTCGTTTTCCCAAAGGTTGTCCACGCCCGGCTGTCCACCCGGGATGATAAGCATTTCCATATCGGACAAAACGATATCGGAAAACTCCTTATCAGCAGAAATCTTAACTCCGTGAGATGAGGTCACTTCACGTCCGGAAACACCAACAGTTGCAACATCAACACCTCCGCGGCGCAGAATGTCCACCGGAGCAAGAGCTTCACACATCTCAAATCCGTTTTCTAAAAGAAGATATACCATAATCTCAATCCTTTCCAATCAGTTATGCATAAGATTTAAATATCTGTTGTATCCTTTGGCGAAAATTTCACGGGCGCGCTCACTTATAAGCCGCGCCGCACCTATCGGCATATCGCTGCCGGGAACAATTGCTTCACATTCATATCCGAACGGAGAGCTTCCGGTTGTTGCGCAAAGCTCGCTTATTCCCTGCCGGTCTCCCTTTTTATAATGCACGCAATATCCGCCGTCAAAAAGGGAAATTCCGCCGCCCAGAAACTCATGCTCGGCAATAAGGGTTTCCCAGCGCTCCGGTGTCCGCACGGGGTAAATCCCGCCGCGGCACATATTCTCGTACATTGCATTGAGCTCCGTAATGTGGTTTTTACCTGCACGCACAAGCTTTTTTTCTTCGCCGGGTGCAGTTGTTATTCTTGTCACCGTGAAAAGCTCTGTGAATCCGTTTTTTTCGTAAAACTTGAAGAGGCTTTCGCTCTGCGGGATTATTACCGTGAAGTCGCAATCTCTCGCCTCTTCCTGCAAAAGCTCTCCGGCAATACCAAGTCCGCGATACTGTTTTGCGGTTCCGACACCGTAAATATACTTTGCGTGTAAAATTCCGTCCGGTGTCGCAAAATCATAAGGGAAGGAATGAAGCATGCCCGCAACGGTTCCGTCAACCGTGCATATGCGTGCACAAGAAAGCTTAAACACACGGTCAAAGAAAAAGTGTGCATATTCTGTGTCGTTCGGGAAGCATTCTGCCCACAGTTTTCTTATTTCTTCTATATCAGATGCTTTTGCACATCTTATTTCCTTTTCCATACAGCACCGTACTTTCTCAGGAGCTCCGTCGGACAATATGAAAGCTTTGCGCGGCGGAGTCCCTCTATTCCCATATCCTCTTCGCGGTTTATATACAAAACGTCACCGCAGTTGTTTTCTGCAAACAGTTTGTTTATCGCCTGATACACACCGTCATATGCATAGTCGCCTTTTTCAACCATTACATCAACAGTGTCTCCGCTTATCTTCGCGCCTATGCAATACGCACAGATATTTCCGTCTACGCGCAAAACACCGCCGCGTAAATCAAAACGGTCGAAATGGTACAGAAGCTTTTCTATAGCCGTTGTTTCATAACGCAAAGCTTCCTGACCTTCTTTTTCCGAAGCCATAGATATCCATTTGTTCTGAAAATTCAAAACCTCCGGGATATCAGCCTCGGTCATATTGTTGTACTCAAACCGTCCCTCATAGCGCTTTAAAAATTTGTTTACATGGTTGCGCTTCTGGTGGAATTTTTTTCCGGAAAGCGTGGCAAGCTCCTCCGTGAGGTAGATATAGTCAAAGCTTTTTCGTCTTTCCGTATACTCAAATTCACCGGGGAATACATCTTCAAGCTTCTCGCGCATACGGTCGGTAACAGAATGAAAATGAATTTCTCCTGCATTTTTTTCCGTCTCTGCAATTTTCAAAAGTGCAGACTTCATATCTCCGCCGAGCGGTGGCAGATACGATACACCTTTTTCACCGCGGGAACGGATAAAAACGGTATCACCGTCAATGCAAACTTCACCGTTATATAACCCGCTCCATGTGTATAAAATAACAAAAGAGCTTTCTGTTGAATTGTATCCCGTAGCCTTCATTATCGGTGCGGCTGTTTCGAAATCCTCCGCATGCACGGGTCTGAATTTAAGCATTGTGATTACCCTCTGTCAAAACACGCGAAACCGTATCAAATATCTCCGCGTGAATTTCTTCTATTGACTTAATATTTTCATTCTCAGCACAAAGTATTCTCTTCCATGAATATTTATCGGCAAGAGCGCCCGCGGCACGGTAACACGTCTTGAGATAATCCTTATCTTTTTCATGGATATCCTCTCCTCCCTCGCGACGGCTCATAAGTCTTTCGGCACAGTCCGGAGGCATATCAAGAAAAATTACAGCATCCGGCTCAGGTAAGCCAAGCAGGTTGTATTCGTAATCAAACAGCCAGTCGCAAAAGGCAGCCCTCTCGCTCTCCGGCAGCTTACTTGCCTGATATATAGCATTAGAAGTGGTGTAACGATCAAGAAGAACCGTGCCGCCGTTTTCAAGATAATCCTTCCATTCGCGCAGATACGAAGCTATTCTGTCAACTGCAAAAAAGCTTGATGCCGCGTAGGCGTTGACGGAGGCAACGTTTTCTCCGAAAGCTCCGCCGAGATACATCCGGACAAGAGCGGAGGATTCACTGTCATACCTGGGAAACGCGATCTTTAAAAAGTCTGCCCCCTCACGCTCAAGCCTTTTGCATAAAAGCTCAAGCTGCGTGGATTTTCCCGAACAGTCTGTTCCTTCAATCGTAATGAGTTTTCCGCGCATTACTTTCCCTTCTTTCCGAGCTTGTCGAGAATAACGGCAAACATATATTTAGGAAGCGCCATCATACGGCCTAAACGCTTTGGTTCTTTGAGCAAGCGGTAAAACCACTCAAGGCCGAGCTTTATGAATATTTTCGGTGCACGCTTAACTGTATCTGAATATACGTCAAATGAGCCTCCAAGCCCCAGCATAAGACGTGTATTCAGTTTATCTCGGTTTTCTGCCATCCACTGTTCCTGCTTCGGCGCACCAAGACATACGAAAAGAATTTCCGCGCCGCTTGCGTTTATATTCTCAATAACCTCGCCATCATCCTTGAAATAGCCGTCGCGGATGCCAACAAAGTTTATCCCGGGGAATTTTTCCGAAATCTTTGCTGCCGCAAGGTCGGCGACGCCCGGTTTTGCTCCGAGAAAAAATACACCTCTTCCGCTTTTTGCGGCATTTTCAAGCACGCGCATACCAAGCTCGACTCCGGGCACCTTTTCCTTGACGGGCGTTCCGTAGACTTTTGATGCATACACAACTCCGATTCCGTCTGCGACCGCAACGTCTGCAGAGTTTATTATTCTCCCGAGCTGCTTGTCCTTTGTTGCCAAGTATGCAATCTCTGCATTTGGAGTAACAACAACATGGTTTTTTTCTTCCTTAAGAAGTTCTTCACAGAGACACGCTGCCTCATCTAACGTTACGTTGTTGTATGAAATGCCGTAAATAGAAATTTTTTCACTCTGCACTTTAATCACTTTCCTCTTTTAAGGTCATAATCATCTACAATATATATTATCATAAACAGGCTCCACTTACAAGCATTATTTGACCGGATGCAACAAAAAGCGCCGCAAAAGCTCCGGCAATTGTCCGTAACTTTTGCGGCACTTATCTGCATTTTCCTATGACTCCATCTGCTTACCAAGAAATCCTGCAACCGTCTGTGCCAGCTTATATCCCGTCTCACCCAGCTCCGTCTCACTTCCGTCAAAGGCAAAAACCACACAACCCGAAACATCGCCCTCGGAAAGAATTGGTGCGGCGATGGAGATATAGCTTCCGTTTTTTGTATCGGTAACGGATATTGCTGTCTCGCCCTGGCGGTGTTGATAAATCTGACGTGACTCTATAATATGCTCAAGCTCTTCGGATACACGTTTTTCCATAAGCTCTCGTTTTTGCACGCCGGACACTGCGATGACTGTGTCTCTGTCTGTGACAAGTGCTGTCGCCCCGGTTGTTTTGTAGAGAGTTTCGCATATTGAGGTTGCAAATGATGCAAGCTCACCGACCGGTGAGTATTTTTTGAAAATCACTTCACCGTCACGGTCTGTGTAAATTTCCAGCGGGTCGCCATCTCATACCTCATTGGTACATAGATAACGACCCACCGACAATGTTCATATTCAACTGATTTCATTATACGCTAACCGACAAAAATTGTCAATAAAAAACACAGTAATTGATGCTAAATCAACTACTGTGTTAAATAAAAATTATTCTTCCTGGGTTCTATCAACAAGGTCGATAAGGTCAGTTATACTACTCTTTAAGAAAATAGTAATGGTCTTATCTTCATCAACTGTGATACGGTCTATAATAAGTTCAATATCTTTTTCAGTGAAGCGCTCCTTGGAAAGCAAATGATTAAATGTATCAAGAACTGTGTCTATATTATTTTTGATTTCTTTCCTTTTTTCA
>SVLF01000071.1 GCA_015068085.1 Oscillospiraceae bacterium | reverse complement strand
GTGGTATAATATTACAATGTATAATAGTGTATACATATATCAATTTTAGGAGGTCAAAAATTATGAAGAAGAAATTTTCGCGCGTTGCAAGCCTCGTTCTCGCAGTGATGATGCTTATATCATTGCTTCCGGCAGGCGTGCTTGCAAGTGAGACGGGGGACACGGTGACCCTTACGGGAACGATATCTTTCCCGGAGGATGCGTATCTTGATGGTGAGCTTACCGTTGATATTTATGCTTATGGAAGCATTACGGATTCTCATCGCTATTGGAAGGAAAGCTGGGTTACTGATCTCGACGATATCCCGTTTGAGATTGAGTTTCCTGAGGGAGAGAGATTAGTAGCTCTCAAAGTGCAATTGAGTAACACCTATGAGACAAAAACGAATCTTTATACATCCAATAACGGTGGCGGAGGATTTGTTCTGACCGATGACGGAATGGATCCGAATGGAGATATGTTCAGCACTGTAAATCTTTTCTCTTTTGAGGAAATTGCTGCGGCGGATATAGTTATTCCGACGGGAAAAGAAATGTCCGGTAAAATCTCGGGCGAAAATCTTCAGGTGGTTGACGGAGAGTTCGTCGGTCTTATTTTCGGTGATTATTTTACCCGTGCATATATTGATGCGGAGACGCACGAGTACAAAACAGTTCTGCCTTACGGGATAGTTGCGGGCGAGTATACGCCGTATCTCGACAAAAGCGAGGAAAGCACCGCATCAAACATACTTACGGGACAATATAAAAATTATACGGTACAGGTTGATCCGGAAAAAGACATAGAGAACGTTGACTTTACAGTTGATACAGGCTGTGCTGTTTCCGGCAAAATCAAGTTTCCGGAATACGCAGGATTTGAATATTATAATTTTGAACCAATGCTCATCTTCGGAGGCAGAAGATATTATGTAAATACAGCATTTACGGGTATAACCTTTGATAACAACTTTGATATGTATATTCCCTATATGATAGGATTTTCAGAAAGCGAGCTGCCGGTAAGCGACATATTTCATCTGGAGCTTTTCGGATATGCAGAGGAAGTGGACGGATGCTATTCCTCTTCTAACATCGAGGAAGGAGATTACTACTATTCCACAGCAAGTTCAAGTGGAACCGTCCGCGATAAGAGCCTGGCAACAGAGCTTACAGTAACAGCGGATATGGAAGACATTGACTTTCAGCTTGATGCCGGATCATTTTATTCTCTTGAGCCGACGATGCCGGAAGGCTCGTGCGATGCTTCTTTCTACTATAGCTTTAACATAATTCCGGCAGACGGATCGGAAAGCTTCCAAACATGGAAAAGATTTGATGTACAAAATGAAGAAAATTATGTTTCTTTTGTTCTTCCGAAGGAATATATAGATACCGAAGTATACTATATGTATCAGATTGATAAGAGTGAAAATAATCTTCCGGAGGACGCAACCTTATACACGGGCGAGGTTTATCTCTGTCAGGACGGTTCTATGGTAACGTCAAGAGAAGAGGCAGACACATTTTTGGTGACAGAATGGAATGAAATTTCCTTTGAGTTTATCGAAGATGAAAATATTATCCCTCCGGTCACACCGGATGTGCCTGAGGAATATCTTGTCAATTTCAGCATAAAGGATGAAGACACAAATGAGGCAATTCCGAATGCTACAGTTGTTGTCACAGATGCTCTTGCTGCTACAACGGCAGGAGGAACAACTCTTCAGGCAAACGAAAGCGGATGGGCACAGGGCACATTTGCCGCAGGTGAGTATACTGTAACAGCCTCGGCTGACGGCTATATATCGTCAACTATACCGTTCGAAGCTGTTATGAATCATCAGACGATTCTTGTTGAGCTTCAAAGAATAGAAATCGACATTGCCGAAAACACAACCTTTATCGTGCGTGACGGCGATACGGAAAGCACACCGGTTATCGCGGGGGCATCGCTTACTATAACTGATGAAGACGGAAATGCGGTTACTCGTTCGACCGATGCATCCGGTAAGGCAAGTGCTGACCTTGAGAATGGCACATATACCGTCGGTGTAATTGCAGACGGATATCAGGCACGCAGCTTTAAGATAGAGCGCAGTGACACAAACAACGATTTTACCGTATATCTTAACAAGGACGAGATTATAAAGGTAACCTCCACCGTCAAGGAAATGACGAAGGAGGAGATAGAAAACGCGGGCATCAGCGTTGATGAGAACAGACATGTATACAACTGCTCCGCGGTTCTCACCTTTATGCCGGATGTTGTTATAAACTACATCTATTCCGACGACGGCAAGGTGCTTGACGGCAAGACCGTTGTTCATGATAACGTTGCCGTAACACCGGTTGCAAGGGATATCTTCCTTATTGTAAAATCAAGCACAGCATGGCTTAAAGAAATTTTTGAGGTACAGCTTGTTTGCGATAACACCTCGGCGGTTGAGACAATCGAAAGCCTTACTGCGAATATGGCACTTCCGAACGGACTTTCCCTTGCAAAAATGGCAGAGGGCGAGCAGAGCGAGAGCGTAAATCTCGGAAATGTTGCACCGAAGGGAAATGTATCACACAAGTGGTATATCTGCGGTGATGAAAAGGGCGAATACAAGCTTTCCGGTACGCTTACCGGCACGCGCGTTGGCGGAGGTATATCCGAGAACATCAATCTTGGCTTCAGCATTGAAGAGCCGATAACCGTTCTTGCGGGAGAAGCGATGGAGCTTACGATTGATGCAGAAACCCACGCTATTGCAGGAAGCCCGTACAGAATGCGCTATACCCTTGAAAACGTTTCCGGGAAGTCACTTTATGACCTTTCGTTTACTGTTTTCGGCGGTAAGTTCTTTGAAGATTATAAAGTAACAGCGGCAGAATATGCCCGTGAATACGGACCCGACGCAATGACCGATGAAAACCTCGACGGCGAAGGCTTCCTCTTTGAAACGGAGGAATTCAAGCCGGGTGAGAAGATTTCCGGCGTGTTTACAATAACGTTCGGTGAAGGACTTCAACTCGGCGAAGGTCAGGGCTGGCATCTTACTGATGCATTTGTTGTGACAGGTGCCGGAAGCACAACGGAAATTCCCACAACGATTAATTGGATAAGCGTTCTTCCTGTTCACAATTGGGATGGAGGAACGGTCACTATAGCTCCGACGTGTACAACAGCCGGCGTTATGACTTACACCTGCAGTGATGTAAACTGCGACATCAAGACATACACAGAAATTATCCCCGCAACAGGGCATGATATGGGCGATTATGTCACTACAGAGCCGACCTGCACCGAGGAAGGCACAAAGGTAAGCACATGTAAAAACAACTGTGGACACTCGGTAACCCTTACAATCGGAAAGCTCGGTCATGACTGGAAAGCTGAGAAGGAAGAAGACAAGGCTCCGACCTGTACGGAAGCAGGCTTAAAGTCCATCCATTGTACGCGCTGTAAGGAGACAAAGGACGCAGAAGCAATCGACAAGCTCGGTCACGATATGGGTGACTGGGTGACAACCGTAGAACCGGGATGTGAAAGTACCGGAACAAAGAGACGTGATTGTTCACGCTGCGACCATTTTGAAACAGAGCAAATTCCTGCAACAGACCATAAGTGGGATGAAGGCAAGGTAACAACACCTCCGACCGTAGATGCAGAGGGCGAGCGTACCTACACCTGTGAAAACGGCTGTGGAAAGACGAAGACGGAAGTTATTCCGAAGCTCGTTCCGCAGGAAGTCGGATTTATGATCGATAAGATAGAGTATACATATGGTACGGAAAATGCTGTTTATAACGAAGCGTATAATGAGTCTGAGGACGGCGGTGCAGTTTCCTACACCAGCAGTGACGAAAGCGTTGCAACCGTAGACGCAAATGGCAAGGTAACGATCGTCGGTGCGGGCGAGACAACAATCACCGCAACTGCTGCGGCAACAGAAAAGTATATTGAGACCTCTGCAAGCTATACGTTTATTGTTAAGAAGGCTCCGCTTACCGTAAAGCCGAAGACGGTTGAAATCTTCTACGGCGAGGCTGCGGCGTTCTCCGAGGTTGAGGGCGAGGGCTTCGTTCTCGGCGAGGACGTAAGCGTGCTTACGGGAGACGCAGTTTTCGCAACAGAATATAAGGCGTTTGACAGTGTCGGTGAATATCCGGTAACGGTATCCGGTATCACGGCAAAGAATTATGAAATCACCTTCGCTCCGGGCGTTCTCAACGTAAAGAAGGCTGAAAAGTACGAAATCGTGCTTTCAATGCTCACTTACAGAAAGGGCGACGAGATTAAGCCTGAAATCGCGGTTACACCGGCAGATCCTTCGGCAGAGTTTAAGCTTGAATATAATGTAGACGGCGAATGGACGGAAACAGCTCCGGAGGAAATCGGAACATACAAGGTCCGCGCATCTCTTGTAAAGAGTGACAACCTCGCAGTTTCTGAGACTCCGGCTTATACCGAGGCAGAGCTTGAGATAAAGGCAGGCGCTATGATCACCGTCGGCGAAGAAGGCGGACTCGGTATCGGTATGGAGACCGATGCGGAAAAAGGCACTGTTGAGTTTACAGCAGACGATGAGACCGTAAAGACGGTAATTGATAACGTTCCGTTCACAGGTGAGGTTGTAATTGACGCAACCGGCGCAACGGATGGCATAAACACTCTCGTTCTTCCGCAAAATATCGTCAAGGCGCTTGATGAAAGCGACAAGGTTGACAGCTTCACCGTTATCGCAGACGATGCGGAAATCACGATGGATGCGGATGTTCTTTCAACCGCCGCAAAGGAAATGGAAGAGAATTCAACGGTTTCCGTAAAGATTGATGCGGTTGAAAAGAGCGAGCTTAACGATAGACAGCAGGCGGCGCTTGATGCGATCTCTGCAGAGGCGCATGTTATTCAGCTTAACCTCGTTGTAACGAACTATGATGAGAACGGTAATCCGACAAGTGAGGATGTACATGAGCTCCGCGGCAAGGTAGACATCAAGGCAAAATACGACCTTCCTGATAATATGGACGGCAAGAGAATTGTTGTCTGCTACGTCTCCGATAATGGTACGGTAACGTATAAGCGTGCAGAGTATAAGGACGGATTTGTTCACTTCACAACCGACCACTTCTCATACTATGCCATTATGGCAACCGAGTGCCCGCACGACTGGGACAACGGAGAAATTATTACTCCCGCAACAACCACATCTGAAGGTCTTATACGATACACCTGCTTGCTCTGTGATGACACAAAGGATGAAGCTATCCCGAAAAAGACCGTAACATCCGGAAACGGCGGTGGTCTTGCGGCAGGCGGAGATAAGTCAAACAGCGGCGCAGATAAGCTCGGCAACGAGGATGAAAAGAAAGAGGATGCAGACGTAAGCACCGATGCTCCTGTTGCTTCAGTACCGAAATTTGTTGACCTTGGCGCTCACGCCTGGGCGGCTGATGCGATAGGTGCACTTGCAGAAGCCGGAATTATAAAGGGTACGGCGGCTGATAAATTCTCACCTGCAGCAAACATCACGCGTGCAGACTTTGCAATTTTACTTGTTCGTGCATTTAATTTGACAAGTGACAATGCAGAGAATTTTGCAGACGTATCTGCAAACGATTATTTCGCAGCCGAGCTTGCAGTTGCACGCAACACCGGAATTGTCGGTGGCATCGGCGGAAATAAGTTTGCTCCGCGCAACGCAATCACCCGTCAGGATATGATGACGATTGTGTACCGCGCATTGCAGAATGCAAAGGTCGATGGAATAGTAGCTCCGGAAATGACGGATGAGGTTGCTCTTTCGAAGACGTATACCGACTTCACGCTTGTTTCCGATTATGCAAAGGATGCAGTTTCTGTTCTTTCACATATGCATTTTGTAAACGGCAAGAACGGACGCATTGCGCCGAATGATTACACCACCCGCGCAGAAGTAGCAGTGCTTCTTCAGAGAATACTTGAATTTGTAAAGTAAATAAACGACAACAACCCGCCGCAGGCTTTCCTGCGGCGGGTTTGACATAAAGAGGCAGATGTGATACAATGTAAAAGCTCAGAAATGAGCACGAAGAAGTTACCTTAGCGGTGGCGGTTGCTTTCTCCCATTTTGGAGGAGGTACATAATCTTTTTATTCTGCCTCCTCGCAAGAGGAGGTGATGCGAGTGGAATATATAACATTGCAAGAGCTTTTGCAATTTGCAACGTTCATCTTCCTTGTAATTTCGTATTTTCAAAATAAAAAGAATTAAACCGCCCTGCTTCACAATAGTGCGGTTTAATTCTTAACTGCATGAGGAAGCAACCGTTACCGGGTAGCTTCTTTGTGTTTTTATTATATATTATGCAAGAAAATTTGTCAAGAGGAAGCTGATGGGTTAAAATGTCTTGATAAAAAGAGGGAGATCGCTATTTTTCTATTTTGGGATTATTGGTTCTGTCGAGCAGATAATCAATGCTGACTTTGTAATAATCGGACAGCTTTATTAAAACCTCTGCAGTAAGGGAAATTACACCTGTTTCATATTGCGAATACGTATTTTGCGACACATTTAAAACCTTTGCAATGACCTTTTGTGTTATGTCTTTGTCTTCTCGTATTGCCCGCAGATTTTTGAATTGCATACGTTTTATCACCTCATAATTATTATGCAATATCTGCGAGAAAGATATTGACATTCATCTGTAATACAGATATAATTAGCGTGTGAAATTCTATTAGGGAGAGATGACAATGAAAAGAAAATCCGACAAGATGAAAAAGATGACAAGTATTGCGCTTGTTCTCGCAATGGTTTTTTCTTTTGTTCCTGCAAATGTTTTTGCAACAGGAGAAACCGGAAGCGGCGCCCAATATCTGAGCAATGGAGTTGTAGCTGCAACATCCGTTGCGGAGGATTTTGAGTGGGAGATATCCGATGAGGGGGTTCTCACCATCAGCGGCAACGGTGCGATGCCGGCGGATGTTCAAAGTCTTTGGGACAAGCCGTTTACCGAGGTTGTTATTGAAGAGGGAATCACAAGTATTTCTGACAATGCGTTTAAAAACTGCACAGCGCTTGTTTCGATAACTGTACCTGACGGGATCGCAATTGTCGGAGATAATGCATTTTATGATTGTGTAAGCCTTGAAGAGATAATAATACCTGAAGGCGTTACACAGATTGGGCAAGACGCATTTTATAATTGTTCGAGCTTAACGGAGATCATAGTTCCCGATGGCGTAGCAGTCATCGGTACGGATGCTTTCAGAGGCTGCTCGGGCATTGAAAAGATAGAGATTCCGGGCAGCGTAAAAAGCATTGGGTGTGGTCTTTCCGGCTGTGCAAAACTAAAGAAAGTGATTCTTGGCGATGGTGTAGAAACCATAGAACGGTGGGCGTTTTATGATTGCACAAGCCTTGAAGAGATAACAATACCTGACAGTGTGACGAGTATCGGCGCTTATGCGTTCTCTGAGTGCATAAGCCTTACGGAGATAACAGTTCCCGGAAGTGTCTCGTTTTTGAACAATGATACCTTTGCCGGCTGTACCGGACTTGCAAAGGTAACACTTAAATCCGGTGTAGAATATATAGGGGTTAGTGCGTTTTCCGATTGCACGGAACTTGATGAAATTATAATTCCTGACAGTGTAACGGTTGTTGCAGCTTCTGCTTTTAGTAATACAGAATACTATAACAACGCTACGAATTGGGAAGATGGTGTGTTGTACATTGGAAAAATTCTGATTGAAGCAAATGGAGAAATTGCCGGAGAATACGAGATAAAAGAAGGAACACTCTCAATTGCTGCGGATGCATTTAGTTATTGTACGGACCTTACGGGAATAACAATTCCCGGCAGTGTAACACACATAGGAAGTGGCGCATTTTCCGGCTGCACAGGACTTGCAAAGACAAATATAACCGATTTAAATGCGTGGTGCGAAATAATTTTTTCTGACAATCCAACACGCTACAGCAAAAATTTATATTTAAATGATGCACTCATAACAGAGCTCGTAATTCCTGATATGATAACGTATATCCAGGATTTTGGATTTTCTGATTGTACAAGCCTGGAAAAAGTAACAATTCCTGACAGTATAACAATGATAGGGTCTTATGCATTTTCCGGGTGTACAGGACTTAAAGAGATAACTATACCCGATAGTGTAATAGTTATAGGATATGAGACATTTTCCGGTTGTTCGGAGCTTGAAAAGGTAACAATCCTCGATAGTGTAGAGGATATAGGAAACGATGCATTTTCCGGTTGTGAGCTTCTGACAATCCACGGAGTTCGGGGAAGTGTTGCAGAACAGTATGCTGCGAATAATGGTATCCCGTTTGTAAATATTGCAGATTCCGCTAAGACTATTTCCATAACGGTGAAGGATCAAGCCGGAGATGAAGTTACAAGCGGATATACAGTAAATTGGTATGAAAAAGGTTCGGATCAGATTATAGCCACGGGGAAAAAACTGACAGGGTATGACGAAGAAAAGAAATATGAGTATGAGGTTGTTCTCGGTGAAGAGTTAAGCTGTATGTATATTCAGCCTCAGCGGCAGACATCTGCTGTTACAGAGGAAAACACTGAATTAACTCTTACATTAGAGACAATAGGAACAGTATTGGTTAAGGGTTATGTTACGGATGCAGAAAAAAAACCGTTGGTGGGAGCTGAGATTGTTTTCACGCAGAGTTTTAATAATAAATATCAAAAGCAGATAACCGCAATTGCTGAAAATGGCGGAAACTTTTGTGTTGAAATTGCAAATGTTGCAACAGATGTGAGGGTGTCTGCAAAGGGGTATTACAGTAAATCAAAATCAGTAATTGAAGAGAAAACGGACAACAGCAATATTTCGCTTGATATTTTCTCTCTTGCGAAGTTGCCTGAAAACAAAATTTCACTTTTTCTTACAAAGACTTTTGCTGTGACGCAAGAAGAGGTTTTCGTGTCAACGCAAATATCAGATTTAAGCAATATTGAATTTTCAATTTTCAACAAAACGAAAAACAAGGAAATAACGGAATTTGAAGTTCAGGATATGAAAATTATCCTTTCCGACAGTGCCTTAGACGGGGGCGATACAATTGAAATCACCTCGGAAGATAAAAAAGGACAAATGACAGCTCATAAGGTTTTTGTACAGGTTGATGCTTCGAAAAATGGAAAGGCTGATATTAATTTCATAGAAAACGGCAAAATCAGATTAAACGGTGTTGCCGGAAACAGCAAAAATATTCTTATGCTTTTTGACGATGCGGGCAAATATTTGAAGACTTATGATATCAGCTCGTTTGCGGAGACGGAAACGCTTGAATCCGGAGAATACACATTGATCCTGATGGAAAAGACTTCATTTTTCAGAAGCTTTTCTTCCGTTGAAAAGCTTACTGCATTAGGATTTGAGGAAAATGCCGATTACATAAGGAAAGAGGTAACTGTTTCAAGCGGCATTATATCCGAAATAAATGATATTATTGTTCCGGGACTTGATGAAGAAAAATTCAAATATACTGTTGATTCAAATACAAGCTTTGTTGTAAACGGCAACGATATAGTAGCCGGACAATATGTTGTTGCAAGATTAAGTTATGAGATTGATCCACAATATACTTCATCAAATCAGAAAATAACAATTGATTTTCCGAAAGAAATAAAGTTTGTTGAGGAAAGTCTTACCTTCGATGCAGAAAACGTACTGCATACCTATGGAGAAAACAGACTGGAGATTAATACAAATAAATCAAAGGGCGTCTTGCGTTTTTACATTCTGCCGACAACAGACGGGGAATTTAGCCTGAACGGCTCTCTGAGCTTTAATAATGCCGGTGAGGAGTGCTTACAGCCACTTGGTGAAGTGCTTTTCGATGTACAGTCGCGGAAAATAAATGTTCCCCCTAAAACAGGAAACAAGAAGATTTTTGTTTCGGGAAAAACTATTGCAAAGAGCAATATAACCGTTTATGATAATGATATCCCGGTAGGGACCACTGAGGCAAAGTCTAACGGCAGCTGGTCTGTGGTGGTTGAGCTTACAGACCCTGGAAAGTTCTCTGTTCATAATATCAGAGCAGAGATTATGACGAACAACGGATATTCCTTAAAAACACCGACGGAAGAAGTAGTTTATGACTGTTATCATATCGAGCCTAAAACTATAACGATGTATAATATGGGAGACGAAGGTGAGAATGTTACGGTTTTTGACTTTGAAAACCATACCTCTCCGGGATCTTACCGGATGTATCCGGGGGTATTCACAAAGTTTACGTTTGTAATTGATTTCGGAAAAGCAAACACCGAAAAGCTCAAAGATGTTTCATTAAATGTTTATCTGAATTCAGGTGAGGTAAGAAATTACATTGCCGATTATAATGAGGTTGATGACAATTACATTGTAACGGCTGATTTTGTAAACTTTGATGAAGCTCCGATAAACGTCGGCGTTGCATATGCAAATATAAATGAAGAGGTTAATTACAGCCTTATCACCGGGGATGTATTACCTGAAACGGATAAGGAATACGTCCATGCTTTAAGTACGACTGTTGAAGAGCTTCTTGAATGTACTGTTACAGAAGATAACGAGGATATATCCACTATTGAATGTTCTCTTGGAGAAGAAGCGCTCAAATGGGATTTGGACATTAAGAATTTGGATTATTCAAGCTTTGATATTTCTTCATTGGTAGAGCAGGGATATACAGTATGTAAATCGGATAACAGCAACGAAAAGCCACAGTATATCAATCTCAGGTTCACAGATGGAAAGCTTTCGTATATACTTATTGATGAAGAATATGAGTATGCGGTTGAGTTTTCCGTTCCTGAATTTGATTTCGAAGGCGAGCCCGAAGTACAGGCTGTAGCTTTGTTTGGCAGAAAGTCAAATGCAGCTTCGTTTGCCAACAGAACTTCTTTTGATAAGCAATTGAAGATTATATTAGCAATACAGGAATTGATTGACAATCTGAATTATGCAAAGGAAAAGCTTTCGATTGAGCAGGATATCAAGCTGAATACATATTTATTGACTAAGCGAAGAGAAGAAACTGTCAAAATGCTTTCCGAGGTTGCAGGTTTAATAAGTGCGAGATGTCCCGATGGAACATCAAAGCTTTCAGCGGCTGACAGAGCAAAATACATAAATCAGTATAACAGCATTACGAGCTCGGAAGCTACCCTTTATGATGCATATGAAGAGAAGATTGATGTGTACACGAAGACATTCAACAATGCATTCATTGTTGATGCGCTGATGGCGGGATTGGGTAGTGCGCTGGGAAAGCTCGGAAAAGCGCAGATAATATTGAAAAACAGTAAAAATGCAAAATATGCAAAATACTGGGTGAGAAATAAAGAAGTCAGGGAGTATTTTGACAAAATAATTGAAAAAGTAATAGATTTTACCAGTAAAAAGATTACCACGCCAGATTTCTTGGATTTCAGTGAGTTTAAAAATCTTTCCTCCGAGTTATGTAATGAGTATTTTGATTTACAAGATGCAATTCGCGCATTGCAATTAAATATAAAGCTTCACTATCAGGAGTGCCGGGAAGAAGATGATGAGTCAAACGGAAGCGGACAAACCAACGGAAACGGCAGCAAATCTTCGCAGAAATCAACCCCGATCCTCGATCCGTCCGGCTACGTTTACGAAGCAGTACCATCAAATCGAGTAGAGGGAGTCAAGGCAGAATGCTATTACTATGATTACCCTATCGATAATTTCGGTATGCCCGGTGAAAACAAAGAGGATATTTTCTGGATTGCTGAAGAATACGATCAGATAAATCCTCTCCTTACCGATGCAAACGGAATGTACGCATGGGATGTTCCGGTAGGAGAATGGCTTGTAAAATTCTCAAAGGACGGTTATTACGATACAGACAGTAAAAACGATGCAGCAGCAAACGCAAACGGCTATCTCCCGGTTCCTCCGCCGCAAACCGAGGTAAATACAGCGATTGTCTCAAAGGCGACACCGACGGTTGAAAATATAAATGTATATACAAACGAAATCCAGATTATTTTCAGCCAGTATATGCAGATTGATTCTGTGAATACATCAAATGTCAAGGTTCTGTGCGGTGGACAGAGCGTAACCGGCACGATTTCTCCGGCAAATGCTGAATATGACTACGAGAAAGTGAACGAATATGCTTCAATATTCACATTTATACCTGATGAAGCTTTGGTAGAAACGGCAGATGTCCGGATAAGCGATGTAATAAATTATGCAGGGGAGCCAATGGTGGGAGTATCTTCGCAAACAAAGGCGGTTGGAGCAAAGCCCGAGGGAATATCGGTCTCTGCAAACGTTGACGTTTCGTACAATTCAGGTGCATTGCTTGAAATTGCAATTTCACCCAAGAAAGCAGGAGCGAATAAAACACTTGCAATTTCAACTTCTTCTCCGAGCATTGTCGGCGTTGTAAACAACACGGTTACAACCGATGAGAGAGGAAAGGCAACGGTGATGATTGACGGAAAGTTGCCGGGTGAGGGTGAGATTAAAATTTTACTTGACGGTACCGATATAGAAACATCCACAAGGGTAAAGGTAGGAAATGTAACAGATACCTCAAATTCCTGTGCAAAGGTTACGGCAAGCATTAAAAGCGGTTCCGCGGTTGCAAAGGGTACCAATCTGACGTTATCCACAGCAACGGAAGATGCAGAAATTTATTACACACTCAACGGAACCTGCCCCTGTGTGGTAGACAGCGAATCGAGAATCAAATACACAGAGCCGATAACGATAAGCGAGGATATGTTTATTATTGCATATGCCGTTAAAGAAGGCCTTAAAGACAGTGCAACGGCAGGCTTTGTCTTCACTGTAATAACGGGTAATGAACCTGTAGATCCACCGGCAATACATCCCGGCAACGGCGGCGGACTTGCAGCAGGCGGAGATAAGTCAAACAGCGGAGCCGATAAGCTCGGCAATGAGGATGATAAGAAGGAAGATGCAGATGTAAGCCCCGATGCTCCTGCTGTTTCCGCACCGGAATTTGCTGACCTTGGTGCTCACGCCTGGGCAGCTGATGCAATAGGTGCACTTGCAGAAGCCGGAATTATAAAGGGAACAAGCGAAAATACGTTCTCACCGGCAGCAAACATCACTCGTGCAGACTTTGCAATTTTACTTGTCCGTGCATTTAACCTCACAAGTGACAATACAGCGAATTTTGCGGACGTTTCTGCAAACGATTATTTCGCAGCTGAGCTTGCGGTTGCACGCAACAGCGGCATTGTCGGCGGTATCGGCGGAAATAAGTTTGCCCCGCGCAACGCAATCACACGTCAGGATATGATGACGATTGTGTACCGTGCATTGCAGAATGCAAAGGTCGATGGAATAGTAGCTCCGGAAATGACGGATGAGGTTGCACTTTCGAAGACGTATACCGACTTCACGCTTGTTTCCGATTATGCAAAGGATGCAGTTTCTGTTCTTTCACATATGCATTTTGTAAACGGCAAGAACGGACGTATAGCACCGAATGAGTATACAACCCGCGCAGAGGTTGCAGTGCTTCTTCAGAGAATACTTGAATATGTAAAGTAAATAACGCATAAAAAACACAACCGGTGTAAGGAACAAACCTTGCACCGGTTGTGTTTTTATTGATTTTATATTTTTTGGCTCTTTGTCAATAGTTGGGGTAAAGAGTTAAAATGAAAAAGTGATCAGGCAGTCGTCGTCAGGCGGCTGCTTGTTCATTGTTGACTTGCTGATGAGAGAAAATATGTAAAATACGATTTCTGAATCTGTTGAAATTCTTGTAACCGTATGCATTGCGTTTAAGAACCTTAATCTTGTTGTTGCAGCCTTCAGTAAATCCATTCGTGATTGAGGTAGAAAAAGAGTTTGAAATCCCGGTATACCAGTTGCGAATAGTATCAGCACATTTTTCAAACGGCAATATTCCGCAATGTTCTGCGTTTTTTACCCATTCAGCCAATGCGTTTTGTGCTACTTCCGGCTCTTTGTGAGTTAATATCTTTAAGAACTCTTCTTTGTACCAATAAGCACGGCTTATGTTTGCGGAATAGTAAAGCATCACATCGACCTGTTGTCGTTGCTCTTCTTTGAGCTTATCAGAACGCTTTATCAGCAGAGATTTTGACCGTTTGAAATATTTGCGAAGCTGAGGTGAGAGTTTCTTTTGTTCAGCTTTTCGTATGTTTTCAAATGCCCATACGGCTTGTTTTATCCAATGGTATTTATCAATCACCTGAGTTGCATTTTTGAACCATACATCAGCAGTATCGGCATATGTTCTCCACATATCACTTACGAAGTATTTTACCTGTTGTCGTTCCTTTTGCGGTATGTTTTTGAAGTATTTAGTTAAATAGTGTCCGTATCGTTCCGGTAATATATCTAAAACGACCTTGTTAACGGGATCTGTTAAAATGCATTGATATTTTTCGCCGTTTGTATTTCCTTTGAATTCGTCAATAGACAAAGCTTCCTGCAGTTTAGCTTTAGGATAAGAGATAACATCAAATATTCGGATAACAGTAGATACCGAAAGGTTGGCTTCTTTTGCTACGCTTGTGAATGAGCGTTCATCACGGAGTTTATCTATCACAAAAGCTGCAAGACGGTTAGTCATTCTATGATATTTAGGTAGGAATACATTTTCTTCAAAGAATCTTTTTCCGCAACAGGGACATCTATATCTGCGTTTCCGTAAAACTATGCTTACAAGCTTACCGAATGCCGGAATATCTTTAATGACTTGAGTGCGATAGTCGTGTATTTTGTTTGTTGCTGTTTTACATTTCTTGCAAATGTGTTCCTTGTGTTCCATTTCTGCGTGCATGACGATAGTTTTTTCATCAGCCTCGATATTTGTGATATTTAACCCTTGCAATCCGAGCAGTTTTTCTGTAAAATGTTTATAGAGCATATTTGAGTCCTCCGTTCATGGTTACTGGTCATTTCCATTTTAACGGATTTCTTCCAAATATGCTCTACTTTTTTTAATTATTTTTCGTAGGCTCTACTTGGTTACCCCAACTTTTATTATAGAGCCAATAGCTTCGCTATGAAATACAC